>JANNJB010000755.1:0-17696 GCA_031405615.1 Vicinamibacteria bacterium
GCCGCGGTGGACGCCGACGCTCATCTCGATACCTGGGTCGCCATCGCCCGGGGATCCGCTTGCCGAAGCCACGCTGGTCTCGACCACGAAGGACGGCTCGTAGCCGCGTGCGCGGATCCGGTCGAGAGCCGCGTTGACCTCGGCGGAGCCCGTGACCGCTTCCTGGACGCAGCGGCCGAGATCGCTCAGCAGCTCGTGCAGCTCATCGGATCTCGATCGCGGCTCTTCGTTCATGTCTCCACCTTGGTCGAGGGAGTTTTTAGGCGGTTCCGCTCGCTCGTGTCAAGAGAGAGCGCTCACGACGGGTCGCGCGGTTTCCGTGTTAGCTTCAGATTCTTCCCATGATGCTCGCCCTGGCCCTGGCTCTCCTTCTCCCTCAGGGCGAGCCGGCCGAGAAACTCAAGGTCGGAGCGCAAGCGCCCGCGTTCTCCCTCGCGGCCTCGAACGGGAAGACCATTCAGCTCGCCGATTTCAAGGGAAAGAAGAAAGTGGTCCTCGCCTTCTTCCCCAAAGCCTTCACCGGCGGATGCACAAGGGAGATGTCGGGTTTCCGCGACCAGCAGAGCGCCTTCGACGAAGCGGGCGCCCAGGTTCTCGGCATCTCGATGGACGACCTCGAGACCCAGAAGAAGTTCAGCGAGAGTCTCAAGCTGACGTTCCCCCTCCTCGCGGACAAGTCGGGGCGCACGGCCTCCGCGTATCGCGTGAAGGCGGCGCTGTGGGCGAATCGAACCACCTTCATCATCGATGAGGCCGGCGTGATCACCGCCATCTTCGAGGGCAAGGACGCTCTGGACCCCGTGGCCGCGGTGGGGGCCTGCGTCCGCAAGACGCCCACCGCGCGTTGAAGCTCCGGGCGAAACACGCGACGTCGCTCGCGAAAAAAGTCGAGCGCTTCGGTCGGCTCCTGCGCACCGGCCTCCTGGGGCGATTCATCCTCGTCCTCGGCGCGGTCAGCCTGATTCCGCTCATCATCATCCCCTGGCTCGTGAATCTCACCCGCGATTCCGTGACCGAACAGATTCTCAGGACGCATTCGGTGACCGCGCGGACCACGGCCGCGCGCGTGGATGCCTGGATCCGATCCTTGCGCATCTCCGCGCAAACCCTCTCTTCGAACCCGTTCATGCTCAAGGCGAGCCGCAACCAGGTGGCGGAGATGATCGCCGGCCTCCTGCAGGCCGATCCGGCGATCAAGGGCGCGGTGGTGGTGAACGCGACCGGCATCGAGGTAGGCGGAGCGACGCGAAACGGCTTCGCCGAAATTCTGAACCCCGCCCTCGCGGCGCCCACCTCGGCGCCCGTCGCGGTGGTGCCCGGGGACCGGATCTGGATCCGCATCGCCACCCAGCTCGACGAAGGCCAGGGCGAACTGCGGCTGATAGTCGACGGATCGGAACTTTCCGAACTTCTGAAGACCGAGGAGATCGGGCGCGACGCCATCATCGGTCTCTTCGACGTCAACGAGAAGATGATCGCCTCCTCGAATGTGTCTGACTCGGTGGCGCGTTTTCCAAAAGGCCTGCTGCGCGCCGGACGCGGCCGCGCGACTTCCGGGGCCGCCCGCTACGACGATTCCGACCCGGTGATCGCCGGGGCCCACAGCCGGGTTCAAGCCGCGCCGTGGTTCGTGGCCTCGATTCAACCCGCGACCAGCGCGGAGGCCGTGGCCACGGAGATGCGGCGGACCGGCATGCTCGCGGTGTTCGCGGCGGTGCTTCTGACCGGCCTCTTCTCCGCCCTCGGCTACTTCGCGATCATCCGGCCCATCGACGAGATTGCGAAGTCGCAATGGAAGGTGGCGAAGCGGCGCGACCAGGTCTCGACCGGCGGCAACGAGATCTTGCGGCTCAAGGAAGCCTTCGCGACCGCGCAACGGCAGACCATGGACCGCGAGGCCATCGGCAAGATCTTCCTTTCGCGCTACCTCGTGCTCGACATCCTCGGCACCGGCGGCATGGGCTCGGTGTTCCGCGGCTGGGACCCCAAACTCGAGCGCCCGGTCGCGATCAAGACCGTTCATATAGGCGGCAAGAGCAAGGCGAGCGTCGACGCGATCGAGCAGCGTCAGGTCCTCCTCCGCGAAGCGGTCACGGTGGCGAAGTTCAACCACCCGAACATCGTGGCGATCTACGACGTCGAGGACGCGGCGGAGGCCGCTTTCCTGGCGATGGAGTTCGTGGATGGAATGAGCCTCGAGAAGCTGCTCGAGAAGGTCGGCCTTCTGCGTCCCGAGCAGGCGGTTCCTCTTGTGGTTCAAATCGCCCGGGGGCTCGAGGCGGCTCACGCCGCGGGCGTCATCCATTGCGACATCAAGCCCGCCAACATCCTCCTCGGCCGTGATGGCGCGGTGAAGGTCACGGATTTCGGCATTGCGCGCTCCGCGATCGGGACGACCGGGCGGGTGTCCGGCACGTTCGGCACCCCCGGGTACCTGCCGCCCGAAGCCCTCGGCTCCGCGGCCTTCACGCCCACCGCCGACTTGTTCGGCGTGGGTGCGGTGTTCTACGAACTGCTGACCGGCGAGCCGCCGCACGCCGGAAAGAACGCGCAGGAGACGCTGGTGAAGACGGCCACCAAGGCCGCGGTATCCGTGCGGGAGACCAACAAGTCCGTTCCTCCCGCGGTGGACGACATCATCCTCGGCCTGCTCGAAAAAGACCCCAGGAAGCGGCGGCCGGCGACCGCGCGGGAACTCGCGGACGCTCTCGAGAAAATCGCGGACAGAAACGGCTGGAAATGGACGGCGCCGCTCATGCTGGCGGGCGAAGTCCCGGGAGTGAGTTCGGAGTCGCCTACCGCGGCTCTCCCCGCTTCCGGGGGGCTCGGATAACATTCGAGCGCTTCCCCGCTCACTGCGCCTTCCCTGCCATCTTCTTGAACTTCCATAAACCGTGAAGAGACTGCTGCCGCTCGCCATCCTTGGCTTGTGCGCCTTTCCTTCGCCGACGCGCGCCCAGACCCTTCCGATCCCGCCCTCCGGCGAATACGTGGTGCAGCAGGGCGACACCCTGGAATCAATCTCTCAGAAGTTCCTCGGTGCGTCGGCGCGCTGGGGCGAACTCATGACCGCGAATCCCGCGATCACCAATCCTCACTTCATAAAACCGGGCTCGAAGATCAGGATCACCGCGCAGACGATCAACGCGAAGCGCGCCACCATCCAGCAGGTCTTCCGCCAGGTCGAGCAGATGCCTTTCCCGAGACCCTGGACACCCGCGTCGGTGGGAGGCGTTCTCCAGCCGCGGGACGGCGTGCGGACGTTCGAGAAGTCTTCGTCCGAACTCGAGTTCGACAACGACACCCGCATGGTGGTGTCGGAGGACTCGGTGGTCTTCCTGCGCGAAGTTCCGCAAACCCCCGAGAACGTGAGCCGGAAGGCCATCGAGATCCGGGCCGGCCAGGCCGATCTCGATGTGCGCCAGGCCGCGACGGGCCAGAACACGGTCGAGTTCCACATCGGCGGCACCCAGGGAACGACGCGTCCCGGAGGCGCCGGCAAAGGAGCCTCGCGGGCCCGACGCACCAACGATGGCGGCAGCCGGATCATGGTTTTCGACGGCGAGGGTGAAGTCACCGCGGCCGGACGGACGATGGCGGTCTCCTCCGGGATGGGCATCGCAGTGACGGCCGATGGCCGGACGAATGGCCCGGAAGCGCTCATGCAGGCGCCTCGTCCTTTGACCCCCAACGAGAGCCAGACCTTCGACTTCTCCAATCCCACCTTCGACTGGGAGCCCGTCCCCGGGGCTTCGAGCTATACCGTCGAGGTCTGCCGCGATCCCGCGTGCGGACAACTCGTCGATCGATCGGTGGGCGTGCGCATGACCCGGTGGACGCCGCGCGTTCTCCCCATCGGCTCCCTGTACTGGCGCGTGAGCGCGGTCAGTGCGAGTGGTCTCGACAGCTTCATTTCGGCCGCCCAGAAGTTCACGATCCGCACGTATTGGCGCCGGCCCGTCGACCAACCCTAAGCTTGAGCCCATGCCCGCCCGCCCCGCGCGAACGATCTCTCCGGTTTCCCTCAAACCGATGACCCTGGTTCTTGCGACCGCCGCGCTGGTGATCGGTCTCGCGAGTTCCGCGCCCGCTCAGACGAAACGGCCGGCGCCGGTCCCTAAGCCCACTCCTTCGGTCCGCATCGAAGTCGCGCGCCTGGGTTTCGTTGAAGGCGGAATCGAAATACAGCAGCCGGGAGGTGCTTGGACCAAGGGCGCCGAGAAACAGGCGCTCGCGATCGGCGACCGGGTACGCACGCTCACCGGCGGCACCGCACGTCTCGAGTTCCCGTGGACCGCCATCGCCATGAGCGACGCGTCGGAAGCGGTGCTCGAGCAGGGTCGCGTGCTGACGCTTCGGCTCGAAAGTGGACGCATCGACCTCGATCCCGAGCAGACGCTCCTTCGCGTCGTGACCGGCGAGGCCGCGATCAGCGGTTCTGGACGCACTCTCATCCGCCGCGAGGGCGGGACGACATTCGTCGCCTCCTACTCGGGCGGGGCCGACGTGGAAGCCGAGGGGGTGAGCGTGCGGGTCGGCGTCAACAAGGGGACGGTGGTGAACGCCGGCAAAGCACCGAGCGAACCGCGGCCTCTTTCGCCCGCGCCGCGCGTGGTGGCGCCCTCGGCCGACCCGCGCTATGTCAACCCCGGCGAGCCGGTGAGACTGGTGTGGACCGGCCTCGAGTCCGCCTACCACCTCGAGGTCCTCTCGATCGACAGCGACATCCCGGTGATGTCTCTCGACATCCTCACCCGCGAGTACGACCTTCGGCTCAACTGGCTCGGGACCTTCCGCTGGCGGGTGGCCGGACGAACGGGTGCTATCGAGAGTCAGGCCTCGGGCGAGGGCCTCATCTGCATCGTCGAGAAGTAGGCGTTTCGACTCAGCGTGCGCGCTGGGTCTTGCCGTCGTCGATGATCGGATACATCGACAGCTCGATCACCGGGAACTGCGGCCGCTCCAGGGTCAGGGTCGTGGGGTTCGCCCCGAACACCGCGCTCGCGTACTCCTTGAGGGTCAGATTCGTTGGGCCATAGCCCTTGTCGTAGAGCCAGTGTTCGCACGCCGCACCCAGTTCGGCGGCGCTCGAGTACCGCTTCTCGAGCCGGCGCTCGAGGGTCTTCGCGAGAATCTCCATGACCGCCTGGGGCACGTCCTTGTTGATGTCGCGGGGTGAGCGCATCACGCCCGCCACCACTTCGATCAGCGTCGCCTCGGCGGTTTCGCCCTTGAAGAGACGATCGAGAGTCAACATCTCGTAGAAGACGGCGCCGAGCGAGAAGACATCGCTGCGATTGTCCATGCTCAGCGAAGCGATCACTTCGGGCGCCATGTACGACGGCTTGCCCACGAGGTTCTCACTTCGCGTCCCGCTGCGCGCCGCGATCCCGAAGTCGATGAGCTTCACCGTGCCTTCGCGGGTCATCATGATGTTCGAGGGCGACACGTCGCGGTGGACGATGGCCGCGCGCTCGAAGACGTACTGGAGGCCGCGGCAGACCCGGCTGATGATGAAAACCACGATCTCCGCGGGAGGCAGACGATCGAGGAGCAGATGGCGGTCGATGAACTCCGACAGGCTCCAGCCGTCGATGTATTCGAGGACGATGCAAAGGTCGCCGTCGATGCGCTCGAAGTCGAAGATGCGGCCGATGTTCTCGTGATCGAGGACTGCGTACCGTCTCGCCTCTTCGACGAAGAGGGAGATGAGGCTTAAGTCGGTGGCGTCGAGCAGTTTCTTGATGACCACCGGCCGTTCGAAGCCCGCCTCGCCGGTCAGCCGCGCCCTATAAACCCGGCCCATGCCGCCGGCGCCCAACTCTTGATCGAGGACATACTTGCTTGGCATGGTTCTCTTTGGTTCCTTGGATGAGCGCTGATCATTCTACGCACGCGACGCCCCCGTATACTGCCCCGCGACCAAAACTTCGATGCGGATCATGGCTCTAGACATCGGTGACCGGACCATCGGTGTCGCCTGTTCCGACGAGGGTCTGATCCTCGCCTCTCCCGTGGAGACGATCCAGCGCCGGGGCCCCAAGGCCGATTCGATCCGCGTGGACACCCTGGTCAAGGAACGTGGAGTTTCGCGCGTGATCGCCGGTCTTCCCCTCACCCTTCGCGGCGAGGCGGGCCCGCAAAGCGCCAAGGTCAACGACTTCGTCGAGGTCCTGAGGCGAAGGCTGAAGGTGCCGGTGGAGATGTGGGACGAGCGGCTCACCACGCGCGAAGCCGAACGCACACTCATCGCGGCGGACATGTCCCGGGCGAGGCGTAAGGAGATCATCGATCAGATGGCCGCGGTCCTGATCCTCCAGACCTGGCTCGACGCGCGATCCCACGCGAAGACGGAACCCACCTCATGAAGACGCGGCTCGCCATTCTCCTGCTTCTCGCGGGCCTCGGACTCCGGGTCTGGTGGCGGGCGGAGACCGAGTCTCCCGTGGGAGGTCCGGAGGTTGAGATCGTGATCCCGCCGGGCATTTCGACCCAGGCCATCGCGGAGCAGCTCGAGGCGGCGGGCGTCGTGAAGCGATCCTGGACCTTCGCGCTTCTCGTCCGCCTGCGCGGCGACGGCGCGCGGCTGAAGGCCGGCCGGTATCGCTTCGATGGGCCGTACTCAGTTCTCGATGTCGAGCAGAAGCTCGCGCTGGGCGACGTGGAGCGGCGTGAAGTGACGTTCACCGAAGGTCGAAATATCTTCGAGATGGCGGAAATCGCGGCCCGGGCGGGGCTCAAGGCGGATCTCTTTCTCGCCGCGGCGAAGGACCCCGGTTTGATCCAGAGCCTCGACCCCTACGCGAAGTCGCTCGAGGGATACTTGTTTCCTGAGACGTATGAGATCAAGGACCCGGCTTCGGAAAGCGCGCTCGTGGCGGAGATGGTGAAACACGCGCGCAGCGTGTTCGACGAACTGGGTCTTGGGACCGCGGAGCGTACGGTCAACGGACAGACTTTCAGCCTGCGGCAGATCGTCACCCTCGCGTCGATCGTCGAGCTTGAAACCGCGGCGCCTTTGGAACGTCCCCGCATCGCCGGGGTGTTCCTGAATCGTCTGCGCATCGGCATGCGCCTTCAGACCGACCCGACCGTGATCTACGCGATGAAACTCGCGGGGCAGTATCAAGGCAACATCCGCAAGAGCGATCTTTCCGGGGACTCGCCTTACAACACGTACCGATTCGCCGGCCTGCCGCCCGGCCCGATCGGTTCGCCGGGGCACTCGGCGCTCGAGGCGGTTTTGAACCCCGAGCCGACCGAGGACCTCTACTTCGTCAGTCGCAACGACGGAACCCACGTCTTCTCGAAGTCACTGCGCGATCACGAACGCGCGGTGGACGAGTTCCAGCGGCGTCGGCGTGGGCCCGGCCCGGCGGCCTCCGCCCAAACCTCGCCATCTCCCGCGCCTCCCGCGATCAAGTGACGTCACCCGCACCGGCCGGCCGGCTGGCGCTTCTGGTCTTCGTCGTGTCGTTCGCGGTCCTGATCGGGAACGGCCGGGCGATCGGATCCGGCGACACCAACGCGGTTGAAAACACCGCGGCGGCGCTGGCCACGCGCGGGACCTTCGTGCTACCGCCCACCGACGTCCCCGATCCCTTCACCCGCGAAGTCGCGGGAGGCCGGATCTCCATCTACCCCGCCCTGCCCGCACTGATCGCCGCTCCGATCTTTTTCGTGTTCGGCCTTTTCTTCGATCTCAATCCGGCGGGCATCCAGGTCGCGGGGAAGTTGACCGCGGCTCTGCTGAGCGCTTCCGCCATCGCCGTCCTCGCCTGGACGTTCTCGAAGCGCGCTTCGCCTCTGGTCGCCGTCACGTCAGCGCTCCTCGTCGGCCTCGGCACGAGTGTGTTCTCCACATCGCAGGCGTTGTGGCAACACCCCGCGGCGGTTCTGTTCCTCGTGATCGCACTGAGCGCGTTCGAAAGGCTGGAAGCCTCCCCGGCATCGTCCGACCAGCGGACTTTCGCATCGATCGCGGCTCTGGGCCTCGCCCTCGCGGGAGCCTCGCGGCCGGCGACCATCCCGATGTGCGGCGTGCTCCTGCTGTTCCTGATCGCCCGCGTGCGACCGCACGCGAGGCGGGTTCTCCTGACCGTGCTCGCTCCCGTCACTCTCGTGGCGATCTACAACACGACCTTCTTCGGCGCGCCCTGGCGCTTCGGCCCCGGCCTCAGCGGGCGCTTCGGAGGCGCGTTCCCGGAGTCGGTCGCAGGTCTCCTGATCTCGCCCGCCCGCGGTC
This sequence comes from Vicinamibacteria bacterium, assembly GCA_031405615.1. Taxonomy (GTDB): domain Bacteria; phylum Acidobacteriota; class Vicinamibacteria; order Fen-336; family JAGNNV01; genus JAGNNV01. The sequence goes on from JANNJB010000755.1 coordinate 8,246, forward strand.
TGCTCGTCTTCACCCCGATCGCGCTGGTCGCACTCTGGAGCCTGGTCACACTCGCTCGTCGCTCCACCCTCGCGCGAGCGCTGCTCGTCGCCGCCGCCACGCACTTCGCGTTCATCTCGATGTGGAACGAGTGGCACGGCGGAGAGTCGTTCGGCCCGAGGCTTCTGACCGATCTGCTGCCTGCACTCTTTTTCTTCCTGCCGGAGGGCCTCGCCGCCTGGCCGAAGCTCAGCGCTTTCCTGGGCACGGTATCGGTGGCGACACAACTCCTCGGCGGATGGGCGTACGACTATCGATGGGAACGCCTTCACCAGCGCGGTGGCGACTTCGACGCCGCGTTGTGGTCCTGGCGCGACTCCCCCATTGCCTTCGCCGCGTGCGAGGGCGTCTTCATCCAGGGCGCGCTCGAGATCGACGGACGACGCGTGCGACTTCGGACGAGTCGTTCAGTGCCCTTCGGTCCTGAGGGCTCGACCGTCGAAGGAACGCCGGGGGGGCTGCGCATCACCGGTGAGCCGCTGATGCGCGACATCCGGTTGGAGAGAGGAGCCCGCGTGACCGGGGGCTGGATCACACTCTCCCATCCCGCGGATGCCTTGGCTTTCCGTTCGAGCACCTCGGGGAGCCATACGCTGCGGCTAGTGGGGACGCTGCAAGGCACGCTGCGTTTGGAGTTGCCTTCCGGGCCGATCACCTTGCCGATGACTGGCGATTTTGATCTCCAGCTGAAGGTTCAGCTGGGCGTGGGCGAAGACGTCGTGATCCGCGCTGAGACCGGAGAGCTAAGGCTCGCCCGGCTGTCGCTGGTTCCGTGACCCCCACCCTGGTCGCAGAGCCTATCGTCGGGTACTCGAAGCCCGCGATCGCGAAGTGGGATGCCCAAAAGCAACTTGGTAGTTGGGAACGTTCTGTCGTTCGTTCATCGGCGTTCATCGCGGGGTTTCGCGGAACCTAACGGACAGAGCGCGCTAGGCACCGGCTTTCGCCGGTGTGACGTGGGTGTCCAATTACCTTGGTAGTGGGAGGGATGCGGGGTTCGGGGGCGCGAACCTGTTGATTCAGGTTCACAGCTCGCGCAACGACCCGCCGATTGTTCACTCACGTCACCCCCGCGAAAGCGGGGGCCTAGCGCGAACTCCCGCTCCGACCGCGAAGTGGTGATCTCAACTCATCTAAACCGGACGCGAATGGGGGAGCAACTAGCTGGAGCTACTGGCGGAGTTTGGGGACCTCGCCCCACTTGAGTTTCGTTCGCAACACCTCGAAATAATCGCGCGCGCCCGAGGTGACGAGTTTGAGTCTTCGGGTTCCGCGGCTCACGACAAGTTCGGCATCGGGCGCCACTTCGCGGCTCCACTGGCCGTCGACCGTGACGTGCACCGGCGACCCCGACGAGCGCACCTGGATGCGCACCGGCGATGTGGCGGGAATCACGACCGGCCGGTTCGAGAGCATGTGCGGGCAGATGGGAGTGAGCACAACCGCGTCGAGCAAGGGGTGAAGGATGGGCCCGCCGGCCGCGAGGTTGTACGCGGTGGAACCCGTCGGGGAGGAGACGATCAGACCGTCGGCCCGGAAATCCGACATGAAACGATCGCCCACCGAGACCGTGAACTCGACGATGCGGGAGACCGTCGCCGCCTTCGCGATGGTCACGTCGTTGAGGCCCTCGTGGGTGGTGAACACACTCCCGCGGACCAGGGCCACATGCAGCATTGACCGCCAGGAGAACGCGTAGTGGCCGGACACCAGGTTCTTGAGCGCCTCTTCGACCTCTTCGCTCGTGATTTCGGTTAAGAAGCCAAGGGAGCCGAGGTTGACGCCCAGAATCGGCGTCTCTTCGTCGACGACCCGCTGCACGGCGCGGAGGAGTGTGCCGTCGCCGCCCAGGACCACCACTGCATCGATGGGACCCCGGGATTTTTCCTGCACGACCTCGCAGCCGAGCGACTTGAGGATCTCGAGAACATTGGCCCTCGTGGGATCGCTCTCGGGCAGGTCGTCGCGAGTGAAAAGGGCGATCTTCATTCGGGACACGGGGCTCTCACGATCGTAGGTCGATTCATGCCGGGAGGCCGCCATCATGGCAGAACGGACGCGCCGTCGTCACTTCAGCCCGGGCGGCAAGGGCGAGATGGCATGCAGGAAGAACTCGCGGTTGCCTCCGCTGCCGTCGATCGCGGAGCGGCAGACTGCGACCACGCGGAAGCCGAGAGCTTCAGCCGACTCGCAGACCGCGAGCATGACGCGCGCGTGGACCGATGGGTCGCGCACGATTCCGCCGCTCCCCACCTCGGCCCGGCCTGCCTCGAACTGCGGCTTCACCAGGGACACGATGTCGGCGCCAGGGGCCAGGATCCGGGCGAGGGCGGGCAGGATCTTGAGGATCGAGATGAAGGAGACGTCCATCGTGGCGAGGGTTGGACGCTCGGGTAGCGCCTCGGCGGAGAGATGCCGCGCGTTCGTGCGCTCGGCGAGAATCACGCGGGGATCCTGACGAAGCCTCTCGTGGAGCTGACCCACACCGCTGTCGAACGCGTAGACGCGGGCGGCCCCGCGCGCGATCAACACCTCGGTGAAGCCGCCGGTTGAACTGCCGATGTCCGCCGCAACCCGTCCTTCGCAGGAGACGCGAAAAGCGTCGAGGGCCCCGATAAGTTTGTGCGCGCCCCGCGAGACCCAGGTCTCCTCACCATCGACTTCGATCCGGGTTTCCTCGCTCACCTGCAGGCCGGCCTTCGGCCGCTCCACCAGATCGACGCGCACGCGTCCCGCCAGGATCAGGGCCTGCGCTCTTTCCCTTGAAGGTGCTAGACCCCGCCGCATGATCTCGAGATCGAGACGGCGGCGCGTGAGACTCAAGACGCCCGGTGGATGATCCGGGACGCGAGATCGCGCAACATGGAGGCCTCGGATCCGAAGGAGTTCAGCGCTTCCCGCGCCTGATCGTGCAGCGTCGCGGCCTGCCGCCGCGACGCTTCAAGTCCGTGGAGAGCCACCCACGTGGCCTTCCCCGACTTCGCGTCCTTGCCGGGGGTCTTGCCAAGCGCCGCCGCATCGCCGCTCACGTCGAGGATGTCGTCGACGATCTGAAACGCCAGGCCGATGGGCTCGGCGTAGGCGCGCAGCGCTTCGATCTGCGAGGGGGTGGCGCCCGCGAGCAGACCGCCCCCCGTGACCGTGGCCACGATGAGAGCGCCGGTCTTGGTTCGATGGATGCGCTCGAGATCCTCGGGCCGGGCGGGGACACCCTCGTACTTCAAATCGTCCATCTGGCCCCCGATGAGGCCCTCGGTGCCGCAGGCGCGGGCGAGAATGGCGAGCGCGCCCAGCACCACCCCGCTGCGCTCGACCGATCCGACACCGGTGGCCACGATCTCGAAGGCCAGGGTTTGAAGCGCGTCGCCGGCGAGGATCGCGGTCGCCTCATCGAAGGCCTTGTGGCAGGTGGGGCGGCCACGACGCAGGTCGTCGTCGTCCATCGAGGGAAGATCATCGTGGATCAGCGAGAACGTGTGGATGAGTTCGACCGCGCAGGCGAAGGGCAGGGCCCGCGCGCGGCCCTCCTCGCCGCCGATAGCCTGAGCCGCGGCGAGTGCGAGCAGCGGCCGAACCCGCTTTCCGCCCGCGAAGATGCTGTAGCGCATGGCCGCGTGCACCCGCTCCGGCCATTGCGACTCCGGGGGCAGGGCGCGATCCAGGGCGAGGTCGATCTGCGACCTCAGTTCATCGAGCTGTGGATCCAAGTGCTCTGGTCTTCAATCAGCGGGTGGGCTCGGCCTTGGGGGCGCGGTCGAGGACCTTGCGCGCATCCTGGGAGAGGACTTCGATCTTTGCCTCGGCCTCTTCCAGCCGATCCTGACAGAACCGGGCGCGGGAGATGCCCTCTTCGTAGAGTTTCAGCGACTCTTCGAGGGAGAGATCCCCTTTCTCGAGCGAGCCCACGATCTGCTCGAGACGGGACAGTGCCGTTTCGAACGATTCCTTGTTTTCTTCGTTTCCGGCCACGCTGGTCAAACCTCCTCTTCCCGGTCCGTCACTGTCGTTCGCAGTCGCCCTTTGGACAAGCGGACCACGACCGCATCGCCTCTCTTCACGTCCTCCGCCCGAAGCAGAATACGCCCTTCGGGGGTGGTGGCGAGAGCGTAACCGCGGCTTAAAACCGCAAGAGGCGAAAGGGCATCGAGCTTCGCCACCATGCCAAGAAACCGCGAGCGGCGCCGGTCGAGCGCCGGCCGCATCCCGCGCAAAAGGACGAGGAGACGCGCCTCGAGACCACGGGACACAGCGGCGAGGCGAGCGCCGGCGTCCCGCAGGGCCTTCGAATCGAAGGAGCGGGCGGCCCGAACCCGGCGGCGATCCATTTGCGACGCGACGAGGGCGCTCATCGAAAGCACCGCCCGATCGACGCGGGCGTGGGCGCGGCCGAACACTTCCCGCGGGGCCTGGGCCTCGCAACGGGTGGCGAGGTCGCGGAACGTCGAGACACGCTTCGCGTGAGTTCGATCGACAGCTACGCGCGCGCGGGCGAAGGCCGCGGCGACCCGGCCGCGAAGCCGTTCGAGTTTCGTGCGCTCGCGTTCCATCACGCGATGGGTCGAAACCGCGTCGAGCCTTTGACGCCATCGTTCCCGGCTCGCGTCCAGGGCGCGCTGGAGCGCGGCCATCGCATTGTCCGTGCGCAAGTTCGCCTGGCGCTGGATGTCCACGATCATGCCGGCCGCGACCGAGGGCGTTGAGGCGCGGACATCGGCGACCAGGTCGGCCACCGTGAAGTCCGTCTCGTGCCCGACCGCGGAAATCACGGGCGGCCGCGAGGCGACGATGGCTCGGGCCACCGCCTCGTCGTTGAACGGCCACAGTTCTTCAACACTGCCGCCGCCGCGCGCGACGATGATCGTATCCACCTCATCGCGCTCGGCCAGCAGACGAATCGCGGTGGCGATCTCGAGCGCGGCCCCATCGCCTTGAACCCGCGTCGGCGAGAGGAGAAGGCGGACCCTCGCGCCGCCCTTGGCGAGCGTGCGTTCGATGTCGTGCCGCACCGCGCCGGTGGGAGAGGTGACGAGGCCGACGGTGCGCAGGATCGTCGGCAGCTTTCGCTTGCGCGACTCCGCGAAGAGACCTTCGTCGAGCAGACGCGCCTTCAGGGCCTCGAGGGCGCGCTGCAGATCACCCGCGCCAAGGGGCTCCAGAACGTCGACATGAAGGGAATACCGGCCACCCGGCGCGAAGACCCGCAGGGCGCCCATCGCAACGACTCGCATACCCTGCTTCGGCTCGATCGCCAGATCGGCGCGGCGGTCCGCCCAGACCATCGCCTCGAGGGTGGCGCCCGCGTCCTTGAGCGTGAAATAGGTATGGCCGCTCGCCACCACCTTCACCGCGGAGATCTCGCCCATCACGCATACGGAAGAAAAGCCGATGGCGATATGGCGCGCGAGCTTCTCGGTCAGTTCGGAGATGGAAATCGGGGTCCGCGCGAGGGCCGGTGCGGCGACGCCTTCGGGAGAGGCCGGGCCTTCCGCCGGCGGGGCGGGCTCGAACAACGTCGACTGGAGACGCTCTCGCAGCGGGCGGCCGGGAACCGGGGTTCTCGGCGGCGGAGTCGGGTTGCGGCGTGTCGTCATCGCGAAGCCGTCTTCTGCGCAGGGAGCCTAGAGCGAAAGGACTTCCGTCTCCGTGAGGAACATCCGATCGATGGACGCCGCGCGCCCCGTGTCCTCGTCGATCGCCACCACCACCGCCGCGAAACGCGGATCGGCCTTCGCGGTCTCGAACTTCGCGGGCAGGCCGTCGATGAAGCGCTTGATGATGATGTCCTTCTCGACCCCGATCACGGAATCGTAGGGCCCGGTCATGCCGATATCGGTGCAGTAGGCGGTGCCCTTCGGAAGAATCCGGTGATCGCACGTCGGCACGTGGGTGTGCGTGCCCACCACCACCGAAGCGAGGCCATCCATGAAGAAGCCCATCGCCGCCTTCTCGGACGTGGTTTCCGCGTGCATGTCGACGAGGATGACCGGAGTCTCCTTCCGCAGTTCCTCCGCGATCTTCTTCCCGATGGTGAAGGGGTCGTCAATCGCGCCGTTCATGAAGACGCGGCCCGAGAGATTGAGCGTCGCCACCTTCACGCCGGTCCGGCTCTTGCCGATGTGATGGCCCTTGCCCGGCTGTCCGACGGGATAGTTCGCGGGACGCAGCAGCTGAGGGAACACGTCCATGATGGACATGATTTCGCGCTTGTCCCAGATGTGATTGCCGGAGGTCAGGCAGTTGACGCCGAGGCTCAGCAGCTCCTCCGCGAGTTCGCGGGTGACGCCGTTGCCCCCCGCGAGATTCTCAGCGTTGGCGATGCAGTAGTCGATGGAGCGCTTGCGAAGGATCTTCGGCAGGGCCTGCTTGAGGATGGCGCGGCCCGGAGAGCCGACGATGTCGCCGATGAGAAGGACGTTGATCATGGCAACATTGGACCGGCAGACTTCAGAAAGAAGGACACAGGCAAGGTTACATGTTCCAGCAGACGATCCAGGACGTGCTCACGGTGGCCGAAGCCGGGCCCAGGCCGGAAGACCTGCTGCAGCGGCTGGGGGAAACTCTCGCCGCCTTCGAGCGTTTCGAATCCGGCGAGATCCTCGCCGAGACCCCGGACGGCCTCCTGCGCTTCATCATCGCCCCGGGCGTGACCGAGGCGGCTGCGGTGATCCTCGACTCTCTCGGCGACGAACCGACGTTCCGGATCGACACCCCGACATCCCTTCTCGCCCTTCGTCTCGAAGCGCCGGGAACCACCCGCGCCGCGATCGTCCTCGGTCACAAGCGGGCCTGGTCCTTTGCTGGAGCACCCCTCTCGAGAATCCGCACCCTCGGAAATCTGGCCTTGCGCCTGCTGACGCGCGCGTCTAAGCCGGATTCCGGCACACCACGATGATCGTGCGGTCGTCGGTGGCCTTGAGGCCCTCGGCGAACTCATCCGCCTTCTTGAGCAGGTGATCCTTCATCGCGGTGGCCGAGGTTCCGGGCACGCCAAGCACGAACTTGGTGAGACCCTCTTCGCCGAGTTCCACGCCCTTGCTGTTCCAGGTCTCGGAGAAACCGTCGGTGAACACCACGAGACGGTCGTGAGGATCGATCTGGGTCGTCCCCTTCTCGTACATGGCGTCTTCGAACAGGCCCAGGACCATGCCGCCCGTGCTGAGGCGATCGACCTCTCCGCTTCCCCGCGAGAGGATCGGGGCGTTGTGGCCGGCGTTCACGTACTCGAGATGGCCGGTGTGAAGGTCGAGGCGCCCGAGGAAGAACGTGACGTACTTGTTCGCGGGCACGTTCTGGGTCACGAGGTTGTTCATCTCGGAAAGGGCCTGCATCAGGTCGGGGTCGAGCCAGTGGTCGCGAACCGCGGCACGAAGAATGGTCATGATGAGAGCGGCCCCGGTACCCTTCCCCGAGACGTCGCCGAGCACGAAGGTCAGGCGATCCTTGGTCACGTGGAAATCGAAATAGTCGCCCCCGACCGCGCGGCAGGGCTCGGTGCCCGCGGCCACGTCATACCCGTCGAGAACCGGCGAGGCCTTGGGCAGCATGCTTCGCTGAATCTCCGCGGCCACCCGCATGTCTTCCTCGAGACGGCGCTTCTCGAGGCTTTCCTCGAGGAGGCGCGCGTTCTCGATCTTGGCCGCGGCCACACTCGCCAGAGCGGTGACGAGTTCGAGATCCTCTTCCGAGAAGGTGTGGGTGCGCTCGCGCGAGTCGAGGTAGACCACACCGATCACCGACTCCTTGCCGCCATCCGAATGCCACAGCGGCGCGCACATGGCCGAGCGAATACCGGTGGTGACGATGCTCTGTTCGGACTTCAACACGGCGTCTTCGAGGACGTTCGGGAGGAGGATCGAGACCTGCTCCTTGAGCACGCGGCGTGAGATCGAACGGCTCACTTTCAGGATGGGCTCGCCGCGTCGCGTCTTCGAGGCCTTGACCACCGGGAGCTGGGCTCCAGGGGGCCCTTCGAAGAGGGCAATGGCCCCGCGCTCGGCGGCCACCGCGGCGAAGAGAATGTCGAGGATCTGATCGAAGGTCTCGGAGATCGGCTTGTGGGCGAGAAGCGCCGCGGCGGCGCCCGAGAGAACGGTGAGAACGCGGTTCTTGCGGACGAGATCTTCCGCGCTGGCCGGCGCCTTGAGAACACCTTCCTGCAGGGTCCGCACGGAGAAGACGCGCGTTCCCACCGCCTGGATGTCGTCTTCCGTCTCCTCGTCGGCGAGGCTCCATTGAACGGTGACGGTGTGATCGCCGAGTTTGATCTGATCGCCCTTGCGCAGGGGCGTGGGGCCCTGGATGCGCGAGCCGTTGACAAGCGTCCCGTTCTTGCTCCCGAGATCCGCGATCACGAGGCCGCCCCGGTCCATCAGGATCTCGGCATGCATGCGCGAGAGCCATTGGTCGGGAATGAAGATGTCGGCATCGCGGGAACGGCCGAGCGTGGTGCGCTCGCGTTCGACCTTGATGCGACGTTCTCCTTCCGACGACTTGAGAAGAAGTTCGGGTGTGGCGGCCATGGGAAGCCGTCATTCTATCGACTTAGGCGGCCACAAGCCCCGGCGGCCCTAGAATCCGGGCGGTTCGCCAAATGACCACAAAAGACACGCGATCGAGACGCAGCGCGCTCACCGCGGCTGCGTTCCTGATGGCCACCTCGGCGATCGGCCCGGGGTTTCTCACTCAGACCGCTGTTTTCACGCAGATTCACGGCGCGGACATGGCCTTCGCGATTCTCGCCTCGGTGCTGATCGACATCGGCGTGCAGTGGAACGTCTGGCGCGTGATCGGCGTGACCGGGCTTTCCGGCCCGGCCATCGCGGCGGCGATTCATCCCTTCCTGGCCGGACTGCTCCGGGCTCTCGTCGTCTTCGGAGGCTTCGTCTTCAATGTCGGCAATCTCGCCGGCTGCGCCCTGGGCCTCGCGATTTTCGGTGTGCCGCTCGGCGTTGGAGCCGCGATCTCGGGCGTGCTCGCGATGGTTCTGCTCGCCCGGCCGGGCGCCATGAAGCCGGTGGACGTGTTCGTTCAGGTCCTGGGTTTCCTGATGCTGGCCCTCACCGCCGCGATCATGGTCATGTCCCGGCCGGACTACCTTCTCGCCGCTCAGCGCGCGTTTTTGCCGGTGGAGTTCCCGACCGGGTCGATCCTGACCCTGGTGGGCGGCACGGTCGGGGGCTACATCACCTTCTCGGGCGCGCATCGTCTTCTCGCCTCGGGACTCAAAGGCGAAGAGGCGATCCACGACTTCGACCGCGCGGCGATCCGCGGGATCCTCGTCACCGCGGCGATGCGGACCATCCTGTTCCTCGCGATTCTCGGCGTGCTGCAAACCGCCACCGGGCCCCTCGACCCCGCGAATCCCGCGGGCGCGGCGTTCCGCCTCGGCGGTGGCGTGCTGGGCGAGAAGTTC
>JANNJB010000756.1:0-8151 GCA_031405615.1 Vicinamibacteria bacterium
CACGTAGATTACTCAGCGCGCATCCAAACAGTAAGGCGCGAAGACCATCCTGCGTACTACGACTTGATCGCTGCCTTTGGGCGGTTGACTGGTTGCGCGGTTGTAGTCAACACCTCATTCAACGTGCGGGGCGAACCCATCGTCTGCACTCCCGAGGACGCCTACCGTTGTTTCATGCGCTCGGACATCGATGTGCTGATCGTCGATCAGTGGATCTTCCTCAAGGACGACCAGCCGGTGGTCGAAGACGACAAGAAGTGGATGCAGGAGTTCGAGCTTGACTGACGCTATCCCCACCCCGCCACCCGCCACGCGGCGAGACCTCCGCAACTTCGGCATCACGTTCGGCGTCGTCACCCTCGTGATCGCGGCGTTCTTCGCCTGGAAGGGGCGCACGGGGCCTGCGCAGGGTTTCGGGATCGCCTCCCTCGTCTTCTTCCTCGCGGCCGCGCTCGTTCCCGGCCTGCTGCGCCCCTTCTTCGGTCCGTGGATGAAATTCGCGGAGATCCTCGGCTACATCAACACCCGGATTCTCCTCGGCCTCTTCTACTACGTCGGCGTCACGCCAACCGGCCTGCTCATGCGGCTCGCCGGCAAAGACCCGATGACGCGAACCTTCAAGCAGAAGGGCGCGCCGACGTACTGGTCGAAACCGCCCGTTCACGTGGACGGCACCCGCCACTTCGACCGTCAGTTTTAACTTTCCTGCGGGCTGGAATAGGACTTGCTCCTATACCCCGGCATGAACGACCTCACGACCCGGAAAGCCCCCACAAGGGACCAGGCTCGAGGGGTGTTCGCCGGTTCCGCGCGCCCCAATTCCCTGAAAACACAGGGCCTCGGGTCCGCGCCGGTCAGAGCCGTTTCATCCATCCCAATGTCCGTTAACGAACGAGGAGCGTCCATGAGCGAACTGGCACCGACACTGTCCATCCCCGAAGGTCAGACCCTTAAAGATCTGGTTCAGGAATATGAACGTCAGCTGCTGCTGATGGCTCTTGAACTCGCCGGCTGGAACCAGCGGAAAGTGGCGGCCTCGCTTGGCCTGCTGCCCTCAACCCTTTCGGAGAAGATGAAGCGTCTCGGCCTGCGCACCACGCGTCCCGAGATCTCGATCAACGACTCCGTGGGATCCGCGACCTTCGGGAACGTGGCCGCCGCTCAGTAGAGGAGCCTCAGGAAGAGGCTTCCCTCTTGAGCGTCATCCTCTTCCACCACTTCTGCCACCAGGGCAGAGGTGGGCCGGCCACGAGTGCTATCTCGGCATCGAGTTGTCGGGCGCGCGCGAAGCCGGCCTGGACGAGTCCGGCCATGATGCGCGCCACTTCCTCGGGCGACACCGGGCCTCGCTCGGCGCGGTACGCGGCCGCCGCCTCCTCCACGTTGTGGTTTCCATCGAGATGGTTCCACACGAAGAGGCCGACGCTCGAGAGCTGGTGATAGGCGCCCAGCCGGGACGGGTCCGCGAGGACCCAGATGGTCTCGCCGGTGGGGGTGGGCCGAGGCTGGAGAACGATGCCGGCATTGGCGATGGGGCGGTCGCGCATCTTCAGCAGGTACACGATGTGATCCGCCACCCTCCGGTCCCGATCGAGGGTGTCGATGAAATCGTTCCGATGCAGGGCGAGGAGCTGCAGGTCCTCGATCGCGATGAGCGAGGCGTCCCGCGGAGTGCTCGTCAGAAGTGCTGCTTCGCCGACGATCTCCCCCGCCTCGAGTCGCGCCACCACCCGCGGCCCTGAAGTTTCGTCACGAACGACCTCGGCCAGGCCGCTGCGCACGAGGTAGCAGGCATCCCCCGCCTCGCCCTGCTTGAAAACGGCGGCGCCCGCCGCGAAGTTCACGCGCTGCAGTTTTTCCTCGAACTCCTGCAGCCGTTCCGGGGTCAGGCGCTCGAAAGGCTGGGTGCACTTCACGAAGGAGCGCACGAGGGCGTGCTCCACGGCTTCGAGCAGTATCTCCTTCGCCTCGGGATACTGGTCGAGGACCTCGCTCAGGTGCCGGCCGCGCAGGCTCGATGTGGTGAGGGGCTTGAGCGCCGTGACCCGCGCGGTTCGCCGCCTCGAGGGCAGCAGGATCCCGATCTCCCCAAACATCTCGCCTTCGGAAAGTCGGCTCAGCGGCGCGCGGCCTTCGGGCGTGCGGATCGAAACCTCGACCTCGCCTTCCTCGATGAGGAACAGCCGGTCCGCCGGCTCGCCCTCCTCGAGAACGCAGCCGTGCATCGGAAACGTCTGCTCGGTCAGATGCGAAGCGAGTGCCTGGCGCGCCTCTGTCGGGAGCCTCGCAAAAGCGGGAATGCCCCGGAGCAACCGTTGTTGCGGATCGCCAAGAATTCGCGGTGAAAAGGAAAGATCCATGGCCCGTTGGTGCCTCGGACTGAACTACGCGGCATTGTAGCCGACGCCTCGTCCGACCACGCGGCCCGTGGCGCGCGAGCAATCGACGCGCCGTCCCGTTAGGCTGGCCTTGTCCGATGTGGTCCACGTGGCGCCTTCTTCGCGGTCTTCCCCGCCCGGTTCAGATTCTCATCGCCGGCACCTTCGTGAACAAGGCCGGCACGTACATCATTCCCTACCTGACCATCGTGCTGATGCGCGACTTCGGTCTTGGCCCGCTCCAGGCGGGCATGGCGGTGGCCGCGTACGGAGCGGGATCACTCGTATCGATCCTCGTGGGAGGACAGACCACCGATCGTCTCGGACGGCGGACGACGATGCTGCTGTCCCTCTTCGGTTCCGGAGTCCTCGCGGTCTTGTTGGGCTTCGCTCCCGATCTCAGGACCTTCGTCCTGCTCCTCCTGGGCTTCGGCTTTCTCGCCGATCTGTTCCAGCCCGCGGCATCGGCGATCGTCACCGACCTCGTTCCCCCGGAAGAGAGAAAAATCGGCTTCGCCGCGCTCCGGGTGGCGATCAACCTCGGCTTCGCGGCCGGGGTGGTGGTGGGCGGTTTTCTCGTCGACTGGGACTGGCGGTTCCTGTTCTGGGGCGACGGAGTGACCACCCTGGCCTACGGACTTGTCATCCTCTTCTTCATCGCGGAGACCCGGCCCGCCCGCCGTGAGGGCGATGCCGACATCTCTCCATTTCGCGATCCCCCATTTCTGAGGCTGGTGGCGGCGAGCGGAGCCTTCCCGCTGCTCATGTTCGCGGTGATGACCGTGCTCCCCATCACCCTGACGGAAGGGGCGGGGTACCCGAGCCGGTTCTACGGCTATCTCATCGGTCTCAACGGACTGTTCGTCGCGATCTTCGAACTGCCCCTCGCCGCGCGGCTTCCCACTTCCTCGCGCCTGCAGCTGGCCGCGGGCGGCCTCGTGGTCGCGGCCACCGGCGTGGCGATGAACGGCCTCGCGCCGAACCTGTGGATCTACGTGGCGGGCATCCTTCTCGTGACCGTGGGCGAGGTCGTGATGATGCCGCAACTCTCGGCCGCGGTCGCGGACTGGGCGCCGCGCCTCTCCCGCGGCCGCTACCTCGGCCTGTTCCAGTCGAGCTGGACCTTCGCGAAGGCGAGCGCGCCCGTTCTCTTCCTTCCCCTTCGCGCCGAGATTGGAGACGCGCTGTTCTGGCCCCTTCTCGCCATCGCCGTGCTTCCGGCCGGTGCTTTACTCCTGTCCCTCGCCACCGAAGACCGGGTTCGCCGCCACGCTCCCCGCGATCGCGTCCCCGAGGCCGAGGTCGAGTGCCGCGTGGAAACGTAAGAACGATGCGGCTCGTCAGCGGGCCGGCAGCGGCTGCCGGGTCAACTTCGCGCCCAGCCGGCGCACGATGTGCTCAGACACGCGCTCTCGCAGTTCAGGGGTGATGTCGCCTTCGCGCGCGAACTCGGACCGATAGCTTCGGCCCGCAATCGAAGAACTGGCGACCCTCCCCGGACTCGTGAAGAAGACATCGCTCGCGTTATTCGCATCGGGAACCGTCCGAACGTGCAGGGAAAGCGCGGCATTCTGGCTCGCGGCGAATCCCATGTAGTCGCCAACGAAGAGTCCGTTTGCATTGGGAGCAGTTTGAAGGTTGAAAGGGCCGGAGATCGAGGTCTCGGTCCAGTTCGTGCCGTCGCGCGTGGTCGCCATCCAGTAGTTCGTGGGCAGGCTCGCGGGATCCGGGGTGTTGGACCTGAAGTCGAAGTAAGCGACCGACACACTTCCGTCAGCGAGGACGACCGGCTGAGCGGTAAAGGCCGCGGCGGAAGGGTCGCCATTGATGCGAGCGGGCTCCGTCCAGGTGCGGCCCGAGTCCTCGGATCGGACGAAGGCGATCGCGTCCCGCGCGCCCCCCGAAAAACGCCCATCCTGAAAGGTCACGACGACGGTGCGCGAACCCGCGGCCGCATGAGGCAGCAGGGCGCCATCACGAACCGCCGCTCGCGTTTCCGGATCACGCGTTCCGGTGGCGAACATGTCGGCAATACGGATGGGGTCGCTCCAGGTGACTCCGTGATCCGTGGAGCGCAAGACGTTCAGCGAGGACCCGGTCCGGTTGTTCGCCAGGGCCTCGATCAGGGTGAAGATATAGAGCACGGTCCCGTCGCTTGCGACAACAACCTCCGCGCCAATGATCTGTGCGGTGGGGCCGGGATCGAAGACTGGTCGAGCGGGGGCAAACGAGACACCGGAGTCATCGCTTCGCGCGAGGTAGGCCGGACCGCCCGCGTTTTGCCGCAGACGGTCCCACGCCGCGTACACGAAACGTGGATCGGTGGGATCCGCGGTGATCGAGTTCTTGTCGTTGAAGAACGGCGCGGTGTCCTGGATGAGGCTCTGCGGCTGCGACCACGTGACGCCGTTGTCGGTGGACCGCGAGACCAGCATCGCGTTGAGCGATCCGGCGGCGAACACGGAGCCCGTGACCGCGAGCGCCATCTGATACGCGATGCCCGTGGGTCCAATCGTCACCCAGGGGTCGGAAGCGCGCTCGAAAGTCCCTCCGGCGCAGATCGAAAACGGCAGCGACGTCTGGGCCCAGTTGGCGCCCGCGTCCTGCGAAACCGCCATGCTGATACCCCGTGCCGCGCCGTTGCTCCACCGATCCTGCTGCCAGACCGCGATGAGATTCGCCGAACGCGCGGGATTGACGGCCAGATGCGGTTCCGCCTCGGCGTTTTGGTAGAGGGTTCCCGCCTCGTTCCGGCCGCAACTCGTCTGAAAAGTCGTGGCGCTTCGCGCCACCTGACCCGCCGGAGTCGGCGCCGAAGGTGCTTCGGCTTGTGGAACCGCGGTGGGTGCTCCGCCGCCCCCACAGCCGATCAGGGTCGAAACGGCCCCCAGAGCGTGCGCTCGTAGCGTTCGGTTCCACATGGCCAGACTCCTCCCTCAGGGTTTGGGAAGCGGCAATCGCAGCCGCGCGCGAACGCCGCTCCGGTCGGTGCGATTCTCCAGAGTAAGCGACCCGCCGTGACCCTCGGCGATCTGGCGGGTAAGCACCAGGCCGATCCCCGAGCCTCCCGGCTTGGTGCTGAAGAAGGGTACGAAGAGATTCGCGGTCGCAGGCAGACCGAGGCCTTCATCCTCGACAAGGATCTCAACCGCCCCCCCGCCGACGCGCCAGCTGAGGCGCACGCCGCCGCCCTGCTCCTGCGCCGCCTCGACGCCGTTCCGGATGAGATTGATCAGCGCCTGCTCGATCTGGGTTCCATCCGCAAGCACGGTGAGGGAAGGACCGGGGTGAACCACCACGCCGCGGCGCGCCTCGAGCACGGTCACGCGGCGGACCAGCTCCGCGATGTCAACCGGCGCGAGCGAGGGTGCGGGGAGACGGGCGAGGCGCGCGTAGGACTCGGTGAAACGCGCGAGTGACTCCGACCTCGAGGCGATCACGGCGAGCCCACGACGCAGATCGTCATCGAAGTCCGTGGGACGCGGCGTGCGCGACAGCAGCGTCTCGAGACTTCCCGCGATCGACTGGATCGGCGCGAGCGAGTTGTTGAGTTCGTGGCCGATGACCCGGATGAGCCGTTGCCACGCCTGGCGCTCCTCATCCCGCAACGCGCGACTCACGTTCGTGAGCACGAGCAGGTGATGGGGCCGGCCGCCCTGGCGAAACAGAGACCGCCGCACCTCGAACCGTCCAGGCCTTCCCGCAAAGCCCGCGTCCATGACTCGCGGCGCCTCGCCGCGCAGGGCCTCGCCTAGCCCGAGATCGGTCGCGGTGCGCCCGAGCGCCCTCTCCGCGGCGAAACCCAGGAGACCTTCGCCCGCGCGGTTCACAAGCCGAAGCTGTTCCCCTTCATCGAAGGCGAACACGGCCACGTCGATCTCCTCCATGACGCTGCGCAGGAGGCCCGTGGCCTCGAGGGCTCCCAGGCGCTGATGTTTGAGGGTCTCCGCAAGCGTATTGACTTCGAAGAGCACCTGCGAGAGTGCGTCGTCGCCGCCCCGTCCGCGCGCACGGAATGAGAAGTCCTCCTCGCGCAGCGCGGCCAGCAGGTTCGAGACCGTCTGCATCGGACGCACCACCGACATCTGGGCCGCGCGTGCGAAGCCCAGCCACAACGCGAGAATGAGAACCGACAGCGTCCACCGCAGTTCGAGGTCGTTGGGCCGCGTCCAGAGCCAGCCGAGGAGGAACGCCGATCCCGGCAGGCCGGCCAGCGCCGAGAGGAGGAAGACTCGGCCGTCGAGCGTGATGGAGCGGGGAAACATCAGAAAGCACCCGCGATCACGGATTCGCTCGGTCTACAGCCCGTGGCGTTCGATGCGGCGATAGAGCGCGCTGCGCGAGAGGCCGAGCGCGTCGGCGGCCCGGGTGACGTTCCCTTCGAATCGGCTGAGCGTCTTCTTGATGAGAAACGCTTCGACCTCCTCCAGGCTCATGTCCTCGAGCCGGCCCCCGCGAGGTTCGCCGGCCGCGCGCAGCGCCAGGTCGGCGGCGCCTATTCGCTCGCCCGAGCTCAGAAGCACGGCGCGTTCGATCGCGTGATCCAGTTCGCGCACGTTCCCCGGCCAGCCGTGATCGAGGAGCGCCTGGGTCGCGGGCGCATCGAAGCCGGCAACCTTCTTCCGATATCGGGCTGCGTGCGCAGCCAGGAAATAGGAGGCCAGGGCCGGGATGTCTTCGCGCCGGTCGCGCAGCGGCGGTATCCGGATCTCTATCGTGTTGAGGCGGAATTGAAGGTCCTGCCGAAACCGGCCCGCTGCTACCTCCGCATCGAGGTCGGCGTTGGTGGCGGAGATGATCCTCACGTTCGCCTTTCGGGTGCGCGAGGAGCCCACGGGTTCGAACTCTCCCGCTTCGACCACACGGAGGAGTTTCGCCTGCAGCCCCGAAGAGACGTTGGCGATTTCGTCGAGGAAGAGGGTGCCGCCGTCCGCGAGTTCGAAGCGTCCGACCCGGTCCGCGCGAGCATCGGTGAAGGCGCCCCGCACGTGACCGAACAGCTCGCTTTCAAAAACGCCCTCGGAGAGACCGCCTACGTTCACGGTCACCAGCGCCTTCTGTCTTCGATTCGATACGGCATGAAGGGCCTGGGCGACCGTCCCCTTCCCCGCGCCGTTTTCTCCAAGCAGCAGGACGTTGGCGTCGGAGGGGCCCACCCGGCGGACCATGTCCATCACCTTCTTCATGCTCGGAGACTCGGCGATGACCTCGAGCTTTGTTTCGCCCCGCAACGCGCGATTCTCGCTCTCGAGCCTGCGTCCGTGCCGCAGCGCCTTCGACAACTCCGCCTGGGTGCGGAGGATCGAAATGAGCCGCGCGTTCTCCCAGGGTTTGCTCACGAAATCGCGGGCGCCGTTCCTCATCGCATCGACGGCCAGGATCACACTCGCCCACGCAGTCATCACCACGACGGGCAATGTCTCGTCCAGCTCGCGGATCCTCGCGAGCAGGTCCATGCCTTCCCGACCCGACGTGGTGTCGCGGGTGTAGTTGAGGTCGATCAGCGCGACGTCGACCACGCGGCCCTTGACGTGGACCTTGGCCAGCTCCTTGCGCATGGCATCGACCGCGGCCTTGTCGGCGGCCTTCTCGTCGCCGCGGCCCCGCAGGCGGGCGGCGGCGATGGCGGCGGCTTCGGTCACGCGCGCAACCTCCAGCACCAGGACGCGATCGAGCCCGCCGACGACATCATGGCCTTGGATGTTGTTCTGCATCGCACCCCTCTCCATTCCTGTTGCCCGGTCGCCCGAGGTCCGCCTACAGCGGCTCGATA
>JANNJB010000757.1:0-12737 GCA_031405615.1 Vicinamibacteria bacterium
TTCGGCATGCTGCTCGCGGGAGGGTCGTTCGTCTTCGGCCTCTACCTCGCGTACCTTCGGACGATGGGGCCGCTGAGCCCGTTCGGCCCGGTCTTCGCGACCATGACCTTCACGTCGGGAATCCAGAGCATCCTGTTCGCATTGTGGATGGACATGGAACGGAACAAGGACCTCAAGTAGCGGTTTGGCGCCGGGCTGGGCGATCGGACGAATGGTGCGCCCCGGAAGATTCGAACTTCCAACCTACAGATTCGTAGTCTGTTGCTCTATCCAATTGAGCTAGGGGCGCACTGACGTCGCATACAGGCGAAAAGTGATTTTATCCGATGATCGCCAGTTTCGGGAGAGCCACGCCAGGGCTGCCTGGATCGAGGAGCACAATGATGCCTTCGCAACTCGCGCGGCCTCCAGTCGGAGTTGGGGGGCCGCAAAGTGCTCAGCCCCCCCAAACTCCCGCGCTCCGGCCTGGCCATCCCGAGGCACGAACGAGGCTGCCGTAGAATCCGCCTCTGGAAAAAACCATCGAAGTCCGAGTCGAAAACGCTCGCACCCGTAGTCATCTGCCCCCCAGAGCCCTGGTTACGGGAGCGACGGGCGCTCTGGGTCCGGTTCTGGTCGGCGCCCTTCTGGCGAACGGCTGGGTGGTGCGGGTGCTCTGCCGCAGCGTTCCAACTTCCAAGCGATTCCCTGGGCCGGTCGAAATCAGCCTGGGTGATGTTCAGAGCGAGGGCGCGGTGGCCGCAGCGGCTGAGGGTGCATCGACCGTGTTTCATCTGGCGGGCCTTCTCCACAATCCCCGGCCCGGTCCTTCCGATCTCTCGCTCTACGAGGCCGTCAACGTCGGTGGTGCGCGAAACGTCGCTCGGGCCGCGACCCGGAACCGGGCAGCCGTGATCCTCTTCTCGACGATCTCGGTCTATGGAGCGACTTTGGGGGCGGTCGATGAGTCCGCTCCGGTGAACCCCGAAGGGCCCTACGCGACCACGAAGTGGCGCTCTGAGGAAGTGCTGCTCAACGCGGGCGTGGACGTGTCCATACTCCGGTTCGCCGCGGTCTATGGTTCTCAGATGAAAGGCAACTATGCGCGCCTCGTGGACGCCCTGCGCAGGAGGCGCTTTGTGGCGGTGGGCGACGGATCGAACCGACGGACCCTCGTCCACGAAGAGGATGCGGTGCGGGCGGCGCTACTAGCCGCCGACCATGTCAAGAGGATGCCCGGCGTCTACAACGTCACCGACGGGTCGACACATGCCATGAACGACATCCTCAAGGCCATCTGCATGGCACTCAACCGGCCCGAGCCCAGCGTTCGAATTCCCGCCGGCCTGGCTCGTGTTCTCTCTCGCGCCGTCGGGCGCGCGCACCTGGTCGACAAGTACCTCGAGAATGTCGAGGTTCTGGGCGACCGCATTCAGGCGAGGCTTGGCTTCACGCCCCGGTTCGACCTCGCCGCGGGTTGGCGAGAGGCCCTTCGGGTCCAGGGCTCCGATTGATCATGGACAAATTGGGGTGGTGGACCGTCTGCGGGGCCTTCCTGACCTCGGTGGTTTTCACGTTCGGCGTCCTGCGGTCGGCAGTGGCTGGACGGGTTCTGATTGACGTTCCGAATCAGAGGTCCTCTCATGGGCAACCCAAGCCTCGGGGCGGAGGGGTGGGTGTCGTCTTCGGCCTGCTGGTGGGCGTCGCCATTGCCTCCTGGGGCCATGATTTTCACCGGCCCACCCTCGTACTTCTTTCGGGTGCGCTGATCTGCGCTGCTCTGGGTCTGTGGGACGACGTTCGACGGCTGTCGGTGGCGCCTCGCCTGATCGTCCAGACCGCGGTTTCCACCTGGCTGGTGTTCGAGACCGGGCCCCTGATCCGCCTTCCCCTTCCCGAACCCCTCGATGTTCCGATCGGCGCCCTCGGGTTCGTGTTCCCGCTGTTTTGGCTCGTTGGCGTGATGAACTTCTTCAACTTCATGGATGGGATCGATGGTCTGGCAACCGGTCAGGCCGTGGCGGGCAGCCTGTTGGTTATCGCCAGTTCCTGGTCCTCGGACGCGCCCATTCTGGCCATGGCCCTGGCCGGCGCGCTCCTGGGCTTCCTGCCCTTTAACTGGTGGCCCTCGCGCATATTCCTCGGAGATGTCGGCAGTCTCCCCGTGGGTTTCCTGCTCGCCGGCTTGCCGCTGCTGTCACCGTCGCCGGAAAGCCCTCGAGCGGTTCTGGCCACCGCGATTGGACTGTCCCTGTTCCTGCTGGATCCCGTTGTCACTTTGTGGCGGCGATGGCGAAGAGGCGCGCCCCTGGGGCAGTCCCATCGTGAGCACCTCTATCAGCAGTTCCTGGGAGCGAAAGACCCCCACGGACCGGTAGCCCTCGCACTTGTAGGCGCAGGCCTGTGCCTGAGCTTCTTGGGCTTTGCGGTCTACCGCTGGCCGGCTGCGGGTTGGGCGGGCGTGTTGGTCGCGGCCTTGTTGTTCTCCCTCGAATACTTCCTCGTGCGACGAAGAACGACACGATGATCAGCATTTCCATCGTCACCTTTAACAACGCCGCCGTCATCGGACGCTGCCTCGACTCCCTTGCGACCTCCCTTGATCCCGGCCAGACCATCCACCTCACCGTGGTTGACAACGGCTCGTCCGACGACACGATGAGCATCGTCAGGGCTTTCGGGGACAAGGCTCCACGGAGTATCAAGCTGACTCTCACCCAGACGCCCGAGAACCTCGGATATGGGCGGGGTCACAACCTGGCGCTCCAAGGGCCGATCCGCCCCTATCACGTGATTTGCAACCCCGACATCATCTTCCGAGGGAATCCCCTTCGCGTCATGGCGGACCATCTCGATCATCATCCCGATATCGGGGTGCTGTGTCCGGCCGTCCTCAACGAGGACCTGACGCCGCAGCATCTGAACAAGCGCCTGCCCACGGTGTTCGATCTCTTTCTTCGTCGATTCGCTCCAGAAGCCTTGAAGCGTCGGTTCCGGCAGCGGCTCGATCGTTACGAAATGAGGGACGTGCCGTACGATGCCACCGTGGATGTGCCCTTTGTGTCCGGAGCGTTTCTGTTCTGCCGATCCGAGGCTCTTCGGCGCGTCGGCGGCTTCGATCCCCGATACTTTCTCTACTTCGAAGACGTCGATCTCAGTCGTTCCATTCAGCGGGCGGGATTCCGAACGGTCTGCCTGCCCACTGCGTCGGTGGTCCATCTGTGGGGGCGAGCCCACCACAAGAGCCCGCTTCTGGCCCTCACTTTCGCGTGGAACGGGATCCGCTACTTCCGGAAGTGGGGGTGGGACTTTCGATGAGTCCGGCGAACGCTGACACGGTCGGCGTCCTGATCGTCAACTGGAACTCGGGCCCCCTCCTGGCTCGCTGCCTCGACGCCCTCGCCGCACAGACGAGACCACCGACGCGGACGCTGGTGATCGACAACGCGAGCAGCGACGGCTCGGAAACGGTGGCTCTTGGCCGGGTCGGCGTCGAGCTGCTCCGCATGGCAGGCAATCTCGGCTTTGCCGAAGCCAACAACGTCGGCGTAGAGCACCTCGACAACTGCGCGTGGGTCGCCCTGCTCAACCCGGACGCCTTTGCCGAACCCGGTTGGCTGGCCGCGCTGATGGCCCACGCTGGCCAGGACCCCGAAGTGGCATCGTTTGCGAGCCGGCAGATTCTGGCTGACCGCCCGGACACTCTGGACGGAACGGGTGATCTGTATTCGGTAGCTGGCCTGGCCTGGCGGCGGC
Source organism: Vicinamibacteria bacterium (assembly GCA_031405615.1). Classification (GTDB taxonomy): domain Bacteria; phylum Acidobacteriota; class Vicinamibacteria; order Fen-336; family JAGNNV01; genus JAGNNV01. The sequence continues at coordinate 3,736 of JANNJB010000757.1, forward strand.
ATCACGGCCAGAAGGCCGCACTCCTGGGACTGAGCAGTGGAGAGGTGTTCGGCCCCTGCGCCGCCGCCGGCCTGTACCGGAGAGATGCCTTTCGACAGATCGGTGGTCTGGATCAGAGCTTCTTCTGCTATTTCGAGGATGTGGACCTCGCCTTTCGCCTGCGCCTCCGCGGGTATCGGTGCCTCTATGTGGCCGACGCCGTGGTCCACCACGTAGGTTCAGCGCTTGCCGGATTTCGCAGCGATTTCGCGGTGTTTCACGGCCAGCGCAACATGGTGTGGACGTTTCTCAAGAACATGCCGGCCGGCCTGCTCGTGCAGTACCTGCCTCACCACGTGTTGCTTAACCTGGCCAGCATTTTCGTCCTGGCACTGCGTGGACAGGGAACAACGGCCCTTCGGGCCAAATGGGCTGCCGTACGGGGAATCCCGGGCATCCTGCGCGAGCGTCAGCGGATCCAGGGCCTGCGTCGAGTCTCGGCGCGGCGGATCCGCGACTCCATGGTTCGGGGCGTCTACGCTTTCGGGATCGGTCGAAGAGGCTGAAGCCGCCTTCGAAACGCCGCTTCGGCGTCGCACTTCACTTGAGCGCTGCGCCCGCGAATCGGTCGTCGGGTCTTAGGCGAAGCACGCGTTCAAAACAGGTAGCGGCTCGTTGCAGGTCACCCAGTGCTGTGTGGGCGATTCCCAGATTACCCAGAGCGTTGGCGTTGTAGGGATCGGCTCTGACCAGTTCCTCCAGCATCTCGGCTGCCTCCTTCGCCTGCCCAAGCCGCAGCATCGCCGAGGCGGTGGCGAAACGCGGATCGGTTCGAGCCCGGCTCAGGCGACGAGCGATCAAGCCTTCGCGAACGACCGCTGGCCAGTCCCCTCGGGCCTCCGCAGACGCCATCGTCAGCACATGTCGGTCGGCCCGGATCTGAGCGAAGCCCCAGGCGCTCGCCCCCACCAACGCAGCCAGAGCACCGGTCAGGAGGATCGATCTGTAGATTGGTTTCTCCTCAGTCCGCGCGGTTTCGGCAACATTCAGGCGTCGATCCGCGGAACCGGGCCCGAGAGTGACGCCCACGAAGGTGGCGGCCGCAGCCAGCGCGACGGGCTGATTGACCGTCGGGGATACCGCGGCTAACACGCCTAGCGCCAGTAGGCCGAAGGCACTGGCCATGTAGAGGCCCCGCTCCTCGGCAGGGGCCGCACGAAGAGCCAGGGCCATAGCCCTGGCGGTGAGGAACATGATCCATCCCAACAACCCCGCGCCTACGAGGCCCAGTTCGGCGATGAACTGGACGTAGTCGTTGTGGGCGCTCTCCACTCTCTCGTCGATCCGGGTTCCGTCTGCGCCGCCACTTCTGGCGAATTGAGGATAGTGCACGGAAAAATTACCGAGCCCGACCCCCGCAACAGGAGCCGAGCGAATCATTTCGAGCGAGTTTCGCCAGATGGCCAGACGAAGGGACACGCTTCTGTCGGCGCCCTCATCCTGGGGGAGTTCTCCTGGAGCCGTCGGGGCGACCGGCGCGGGAGCGCCGGTTAGAAACTGAAGAACCGGCCGGGCCGTTCCAACCAGGAGTTCCCCGGGTTCCCCGTGAATGGAGCTGGACGCGGAGGGCGCCATCGTCCCCAACCACAAGAACCCGATGGCGCCAGCGCAGAGCGCCACCCTCTTGGGGCTCAACCGCGACGTGACCGTTCGCATGGGGATAAGCCAAAGACCCACCACCAGCTGGGCCAGAAGGGCGAGAATGGCGGCCCGGCAGCCCGTATGAAGGACAAAAGCCAGCGCCATGGCGAGAGATATGGCAAAGGCGGGCGCCGCAGCACGCGCGGTCAGAAGCGCGGCGAAGCCGATGGGCGCCATGGTTGCAATGAAACCGGCGGCAACGTTCTTGTTACCCATCGTGCCCGCGGGTGGGAAGGCCTGGGGAATACCTTCCCAGCCGCCCAGATGCTGGAGAAGGCCTATGGCTGCAACCGCTACGCTGGCCCAGAACAAGGCCATGAGCACTTTCCGAGCGTTCGCCGCCGACGCGGTCGTGTTCGCAATGAGGAATGCGAGCCCCAGGCCGGCCATCCAGCGAAAGAGAACCCGCTCGGAGGCGAAGGTGTCGACAGCCCACAAAGTCGACGCGGCCGACCACAAAAGAAGGGCCACGAAGGGCACGAACGCCCGGGCCACGGGCAATGGTGAAGCCTTCCCGCCGACCAACCAGATGGTCAACAGGAGAGGCACTGCGACCTGCAACCATATGGTTTGGGGCAGGCTGGCCATATCGTCGTTGCCGGCCACCACGATGAGCGGGAGCGTGATCAGGAATATCCCGATGAGTGTCGGCATCGCGGCGAGTCTAGTTCGATGCTTCACTCCGCCAGGGTCCCGGGGCCAATGGGATACCGGCAGAGCGCAGGCCGGGTAACATCAGACGCAGACAATGAACGCTTTCGAACCCACTGATCGGCCTTCGCCAAGCGATCCGCGTCCCCTTACCTCCGCTGGCATGAAGTGGCTTCGCTCGATAGGCGGGCCCCCTCGCTACGCCATGATCCTCGCCTACGACGCGGCGGCGATCACCGTCTCTCTTCTCCTGGCCTATCTGGTGCGATTTGAGGGACAGATTCCCGACGAACGGCTTGCCCAGTTCTTCCGCTGCCTGCCCCTCCTCCTGGCCATCCGTCTGTCCCTCCACCTGGGATTCGGGCTCCAGCGCTGGTCATTCCGGCTTTCCGGCCTTCACGAAGGCCTCCGCGTGGTCTATGCGACCCTTGTGGGATCGGCCCTTTTCGCGACGTCTTTCTACTTCCTCCAGCGCGCGGCTGAGGACGTGTCGCTCGGCCCGCCGCGCTCGGTCATCGTGCTCGAATTTCTGCTCACGACTTCCCTTGTTGGAGCGGCCCGGTTCTCCTTTCGCGTCGGCCTCAGATGGGGTGCCGCCACTCTGAGGCCCCGCTCGGGGACCTGGGTACGCACCCTGATCGTCGGAGCAGGAAGTGCAGGTGACCTGCTGCTCCGGGATCTTCAGCGCTCGGACGAACATAACTACAAGGTGATCGGGTTCGTGGACGACGAGCCCATGAAGCGAGGGGCCACCATCGGGGGACAACTTGTTCTTGGCTCGCTCGACGATCTTCCTGAGCTGGTCCAACGATGGCGCGTGGAGCAGCTCCTCTTTGCTATTCCGCGCCTCAGCCCTGATCGCCTGCGCCGCATTCTCGACTCTTGCTCCGACCGCAAGCTCAGCTATAAGGTCCTGCCTGTCTCGTTTGCCTATCTGAACGATCGCATCGGTGTGTCGATGATGGAGGATCTGGCCCCCGAACACCTCCTCCCACGGACTCCCGTCCGGTTTGATCCTGAAGAGACGCGCCGGCACGTCAGGGGCAAGTCTCTCCTCGTGACCGGAGCCGCGGGCTCCATCGGCAGCGAGATCGCGCGCCAGCTCGCGGGCCTCGAGCCCGCGCGCATCATACTGGCCGATATCAACGAGAACGGCCTCTACTTTCTGGCCAGACACCTTCAGAGAATCCATCCATCCCTCGATGTCGTCCCGGAGGTGGTCGATATTCGCGATGCGGATCGCGTGACCCAGCTCGGGATTCAGCATCGCCCGCACGTGGTTCTGCACGCGGCGGCGCACAAACATGTTCCCCTGATGGAACGGAACCCCGAAGAGGCGGTCAAGAACAACGTTCTGGGATGTCGCAACGTGATCGAAATGGCGGATGCGGCGGGAGTGGAGCGCCTCGTTCTGATTTCCACCGACAAGGCCGTGAGCCCGTCGAGCGTCATGGGGGCGACCAAGCGAATCGCGGAGATGCTGGTGCGCCATCGCGGCGCGAACTCGCGCACGTCTTCCTGCGTGGTCAGATTCGGGAACGTTCTTGGCAGCGCGGGCAGTGTGGTTCCCCTGTTCAAGTCCCAGATCGCCAAGGGCGGGCCCGTCACCGTGACTCACCCCGATTGTCGTCGGTTCCTCATGACCATCCCAGAGGCTGTGGGGTTGACCCTGCTCGCGGGACTGGGCACTGAGGGCGACCTGCTGGTCTTGCAGATGGGCGAGCAGATCCGGATTCTCGACATCGCCAGGGCCATGATCTCGCTTGCTGGGTACGTGCCGGAACGAGAGATCGCTATTGTTTTCACCGGCCTCAGGCCGGGCGAAAAACTGACCGAACGGCTGATGAGCGAAGATGAGGAGCGAAGCAGCACCACGGTGAGGGACGGAATTGTCGCGGTAAAGAGCGCTCTGCCACCCGCGGACCTTGAAGAGCGAGTGGCCGAGCTGGCGGGTTTGGCGGCACGAGGGAATCGCGCGGGCATCATCGCGTGTATGGGCAGATTGATCCCCGACTACACACCAGCGACCGAGGCCCTGACCCTGCTCCCTGCCGACCCGGATGGTGGCTCCCCCGAGGCGGCAGCCGTGGCGGTGGAGGCCGATGTCTAGATAGGTGGAGTTGAAGCGATCTTGAGCGGCAATGGCGAGTCTCCGGCTCCGGGGCAGGGAATCCCCGAAAGACTCGGTCGGGCCACCGGAGGATTCACTCTATTCGCCCTCCTGGTCCTCTCCACCATGGGGCCAGAGCTCCTCGACCTCGATCGGCTATTGCTGCAGAATTCGCCGCCGCCGTCATCGTCGTCCCCTGACTCCCTGCGCTCGTTCGCGATTCCGCGGGACGCACGACCCGGTCCTCTGCCCTACGTCTTCCGGTTTGCGTATCCGGCGGATTGGCTCACTCGCAACGGCGAGTCCGCCCCCCCGCTGGCGGTGTTCATTGATGGCCGGAGGGCGGTCTGGCTGCCCGAGGAACCGCTCTTCGAGCAACTCGGTACCGAGCGGATCTATGCCTACCTTCGAGAGGCCAAGAGCCAGTCGTTCTTCGTGGTGTGTCCGCAAGGTGTGGGCTGTGCTCGAGTCGATATCGTGCGCGACGACGCCGGGGCTCGACTAGCGCTCGCATGGATTTTCCGCGGCGTCGCTGCTCCCGTGCTCGCCCGCCTTGCCCTCCTGCTCGCGCTCCTCGTCTTCCTCACCTGGCTGTTGTTGAAACGACTCTCCGGTTGGCTTCTGGCCGGTTTGATCGCCATCCTTGTCTGGATGGTGTTCGTCCGTGGGACCGGTCGAGCAGGCTCCCCGGAAATGCCTATCCTTGTGGCAGGGGCGGCGCTGCTCGTAACGCCGCTGCTCGCGGCGGTTCAGCGAAGGGTGGGCGACGCTCGTCGATGGATCATGGGTGGGCAACACGGGCGCGTGTCGATTACCCAGGTGGCGGTGTTTCTGCTCATCTCAGTTGTGAGTGCATGGCCCGGACTCAGGACGGTTCCGGGATGGTTCCCGGGCGACCGGGACGACACTCATGTCTACGTCTCAGCCGCCTCGCGCTTTCTGCAGACGGACGACCTGACGGGTTCCGCCTTCCAGGCCGCGAACTGGCGCTATTCGGCCTACCCGCTCCTTCTCGCCGCCTTCTCAAAGGCGGTGGGTCTGCATCCGATGGACGCCTGGGCGCTCGTATCCGTGCTCGGCTCCATCGCACTGGTGGCTGCGGCCGGGGCGCTTGCGTGGATAGCTACCGGACGCCTGACCACAGCACTTCTTGCCACGTGGATCTCGGGTACCTGGGGGGGGCTCGGAGCCTGGGTCTGGGCCATCGAGACCGCTCCTTCTCTGCTCGCGGGCGATCCCATCCGTTTTTTCGTTGACGATTATCACGAGCCGCGATTTCTCGGTGAGTTCACGGGGCCCTACAGTGAGTTGACGACGTATATGACCGCGGCGCCGTTCTATCCCCGCGAGGCCGGCCTGGTTCCGTTCTGGCTGGGTTTGGGTCTTCTGTATCGCCGCCTGCAACCCGAACTGCGGTCCCCCCCTCTCTTGGCGATCGGGGGGCTCTTTCTCATCAGCACTGCGGTCTATCCTCCTTATGGCCTCGCGGCGCCGCTGGCCCTCGGTGTGGCGGCGATCGCCGAAGGGTCTGGCGACGAAGCGCTACGACGTCGACGGCGTCGAACCATAACCGCGGGTGTCTTGGTCGCCCTTGTGGCCGGGGTCATTGGCGATCTCGCCGTTCGGGCGTACCGAGGCCGGTCTGCGTGGGAGTGGGTGTCTCTGTTTATCTCTTCTGAGCCCCAGGCGGTTGCGGCGGCCAATCACATGCCTTCGCTGGATTTTCTGCCGGGACGAATGTTTGGCGGTGAGTTTTTTCTCGCCCTGGCGTTTGCCGGCGCTTTGGGCTTCGGGCTCCGACCTCGGGGTTCATTTTCCGAGCCCCAGCGTCGTGCGGCCCTTGTCACCCTGCTTCTATGTGTCGCACACGGCATTGCGAGTCAGTGGAACGCGTTTCTGCAGCTGGTCTTCTTCAACTTTCGATGGTTTGTCTCGTGGCGGGCGTTGCTAACCCCGATCACGGCCCTTGTCGCGGCGCTTTTCATCGAGCGGATGATCGCGGGGGCGAAGTCCCGCCACGTCGCCCTGCTCGCAGCACTCGCCGTCATCCCGGCCTTCTCCGGCTTCCTGTGGTCTTACAACGTCACCGACTATCTGACCCGCGAGAGGGAAGGAGGGGGTGAGAGACAGTTAATGGCGCGCCTTTGGTCCGAGTACCACGTCTATGGCCGTTCGCTGCTGGGGCATGTGGTGATTCCAGAGCCGCTGGCCATAGAGGGCGCGAAATTGGCAGAACGGTCGGCGGCCTCCGCCGCGTTTGGAATCGAGGTCCGAGAGGCCGAGAATCTCTTCAATGACGACGGAGTTGGCCTCCCGGCCGCGCTCGGCACACCTCAGAGTGTGAATTCCGTCGCCCTGAGAAGGGGCTCGCCGGTATCAGCCCGTTTGGTAGCGAGCGGATGCTGCACCCAGATCGCTTCCTACGGGGGCTACGATATTTACGTGCGCCAGGGTGTGCCGGCGACTTCTCCGCCTCGATCGGCAACGCCGAACTGACCGGCCGGTCGCCCTCAGCGCGCTGCCGGGACAAAGAGGCGTTTCAGCGCTCTCAACGGATAGCTGATCCGCCAAGATGTGGAGGCGCGCATGTCCGAGATCGTCGTCGTGAGGCCGCGCTGCTGCGACTCCAGATCGCGCAGCCTCTCGCTCAGCGCCGTGATCTCGGCGTTTGCCGCCGCCGCGTCCCGGCTCAAGCTGTGGGCGCGTTGTTCGAGGTCAGCGACTCGGGCGTCGCGTTCTCCCAGACTCCGCCTGAGGTCGGCGACGACGCGATCGCGCTGCGCCACGCCCAGGCTCAGGCTCGTGATGCTGGCATCCCGCGCCGTCAGTTCCAGGCTGAGTTCGGAAGCGAATTGCTTCAGGTCAGCGATCCGAGCGTCGCGGGTCGCCGCCTCCACTCCGAGGCCTTCCGCGTGCCGGCTCAACTCGAGGATGCGGGCGTCGCGGGTCGCTACCTCCACTCCGAGGTTTTCCGCATGCCTTCTCAACTCGACGATCTGAGCATCGCGCGCGGTCACGGTCAGAGTGAGATTCGCCACGTGCTGTTCGAGTTCGCTGAGTTCGGCAGCCCGCTTCTTCAAATCGCCGAACTCCGTCACATCGAAATGCTCGAGATGCTTTGAGCCCAGCGCGGCAAAATAGGTCTTCAGTTCCTGCTTCTCGGCCTCGCTCGAGCGAAGCCACTTCTGCTGGTTGCCGTGCGTCGCGTTTTCGAGTTGCAACACCCCCAGGCCATGAGAGTGCACGAACTCCAGGTTGCTCGGATACCGCGATCGGAGCTCTTCCCAGAGCTTCCATACCCCGAAGCCGCGTTCACGAACATTCGTGTCGTGGAGCAAGACGATCGCGCCGGGGGCGAGCTTGGGCAGCCAGGTCTCAAAATCATGACGGACCGCTTCATGGGTATGGAGTCCGTCGATGTGAAGGAGATCGATCGATTCGTCCGAGAAGTAGCCCACCGCATCATCGAAGGTCATGCGCAGGAGGCGGGAGAACCCGGCATAGCATTCCTGGTTGTGGGCGTTCACTCCGGCCCAGACGGTCTCGTCATAGTGGCCCGCATGCTCATCCCCCTGCCAGGTGTCGACGGCAAAGGCCTTGGTGGCGAGCCCGGCCTCGGCGATGGACTGGCAGAACGAAAAATACGAGTTCCCCGAATGTGTTCCGAGCTCCACGAGAACCCGGGGCGCGACTTGCCGAACCACCCACGCCGCGAAGGGGATGTGGCCGATCCACGCATTCGGGGACCGAAGGGACCTCGCCGAAAATGATGCGGCTGCGACTAGACTGTTTAGACTCATATCCTCGCGGTTTCCAAAGACCGCAATGCTACTTTGAAGATCGGACGGAGCGGCCATCCCACTTCCCGTTACCAGTCCAAAAAGAACCCCCAAAGACAACCTGAACACCCCGCGCGCCGGAACCTCGTGAGCCCGTCGCGAGATTGAGGCCCCTCGGGGATACCGAACAATGGACAAGGCGAAGACTCGGCGTCTGGTGGTGGTGCTCGGCGCCCCGCGGAGCGGTCTGACCGCGGTCACAAAGGTCCTGGAGTTCCTGGGCGTCCGCTTCGGAACGAATCCCGATCCTGCCCGGGTCGATCGTCCAGAGGGATCTCCCGAAGACCAGGAAGCGGACATCAACGAGAGCCTGTTGGCCCATCTGGCCTCCGGTCGCGATCGTATGGCTTCGGTCTGGTCCGATGTCCCCCTGGATTCCACCACTCGCCGCCTGAGGCTGAGAGCGTTCCAGTTTCTTTCCGCCAGGTTGGCAGACGGGGGAATCCGGGGTTTGAAGGACCCGGGAACGTGCCGGCTGCTCGGCTTCTGGAACAAAGTCTTCTCGGCTCTCGACGGTCAGGTCAGCTTCGTCCTGGTCGTCCGCAATCCGGCAAGCGTGGCCGCCTCCCTGGCCGCGAGAAACGCCATCCCGGCGGAGAAGGCCTATTTCCTCTGGCTCCAGCACGCGCTGCCGTCCGTGCTCCTCACGAAGGGCCCCTCGCGGCTGGTCGTGGACTACGATCGATTGTTGGGAGATCCCCACGCGCAGATCGCCCGAATTT
>JANNJB010000758.1:0-3650 GCA_031405615.1 Vicinamibacteria bacterium
GTGGTGTCGAAGGCGATCACCGGACCATCGGGCGTGGGTTTGGGCGTCGGGGTGGGCAGGGCGGGAGCGGCCGCGGGTGGTTGAATCGGGGCGGGGGCGGCGCCGGCCTGGGCCGCCAGGAACACGAAGGCGAGAGCGGCAGTGCTGAACATGAGCTTTCTTCTCCTCGAAGGGGCGTTTGGAAGCTAAAGTCTAGCGAAGAGTTCGTGGTTCGCTCCATGGGCTTAGAATCCTGACTCCGTCTTCATTCATCATGGTTCTCTTCAACTACTCCACTAAAGAACTCACCGCTAAGGTTGTCTACTACGGTGCCGGCCTTTGCGGCAAGACGACGAACCTTCAGTGGATCCACGAGCAGTTGCCCATCAAGAACAAGGGCAAGATGTTGTCCCTCGCGACCGAGGCCGACCGCACGCTCTTCTTCGACTTCCTGCCCATCGAACTGGGCACCATCCGCGGAATGAAGACACGGGTGCAGCTCTACACCGTTCCGGGACAGGTGTTCTACAACGCCACCAGGCGCATGGTGCTGAAGGGCGCCGACTGCGTGGTGTTCGTGGCCGACTCGCAGGACGCCATGATCGAGCCGAACTCCGACGCGATGAAGAACCTCCGCGAGAACCTCATCGCGAACGAACTCGACCCGGACAACATCCCGCTCGTCATCCAGTACAACAAGCGCGACCTGCCAAACGCGGCGCCGCTGGCCGACCTCAACAAGGTTCTCAACACCCGCGGCGTGCCCTTCGTCGAGGCTTCGGCGAAATCGGGCAAGGGCGTTGAAGAAACGCTGAAGGTCGCCACGCAGCTCGTGTTCAAGGTCCTGGCCGGCAAGTATGGCAACGATGGCGCGGCGGGCTCGCGAAACTCCGAGGCGATCCAGCGACCCAAGGCGGCCACCGCACCCGCTCCAGCCCCGCCCCCTCCGCCGCCTTCGGCGCCCCCTCTTCCGCCTCCCGCGCGGGTTTCATCTTCTCCGCTGCCTCCTCCTGCCGCTCGTCCTGCGGCTCCACCGGCCGCTCGGGCCGCGGCTCCGCCTCCTGCGCCCGCCCCCACGTTTGCTTCGAACGACGATCTTCTCGACTCCATCGGCGGCCCGGGTCCCGCACCCGGGCCCGGTCTCTCCCTCGGGGACGAACTCGACCTCGGTCCAGCGCCCACACCGATCGAACTTGGCGATCCGCTCGACTCCCTCTCAGGCCCTGGACCAGCGCCTGCCCCCGCGAACTCCGATCCCTTCGGCCCCGAACTTTCCCTTGATTCCCTCGGGCCTGCGCCCACGCCCGCGGGACCCACGGGAGAACTCGAGTTGGATCTGGGATCGCCCGAACCCAGCTCGGGCCCGGGCGATCCGTTCGGGCCATCGCTCGAGATGGACTTCGCCTCACCAGCAGCGGCACAGGCTCCCTTCGATGATCCTTTCGGGTCGGCTCTTGAGCCCGAACCTCCTCCTCCGCCGGCGCCGGCTCCCGCCCGCCCCAAGCCCCTCGGCCCCTCGGGCGGCTCGTCGAGCTTCACCTCCGATCCGGTGAGCGTCGACGCTTCGGTGAATATCCCCGCCGGCGCGCTGAAGGCGGATCTGGTCGAGGTGAGCGTGCCGGTCGAGATCTCTCTCTCGAGCGCAGGACAGGAGATCCTTGTCCCGATCCGACTGCAGTTGAAGATCCGGATCAAGTAGCACCCCGGCCCACGTCTTCCGTACGCGCCGTGGCGGCGGTGGTCTCTCTTCCTCGTTTCTCACCGGAGAAAAAACCCATGCCGAAACGCAAAGCCGCGCGACTCATCGCGATCCTGAGCCTCTTCGTCGCGATCCCCGCAGTGCGGTCCGAGGCGCAGTTGGCGCCCCTTCCCCAGGACCAGGGCGCCGCCGGTCTTGGCCTCGCCCTTCGCCGCCTGCCCACCGCGTTCAACGTCCTCTACGTCACCGCGCATCCCGACGACGAGAACAACGGCGTCCTGACCCTACTCTCGCGTGGTCTGGGCGTCCGCACCGGACTGCTCACCGTGACCCGCGGCGACGGGGGTCAGAACGAGATCGGCCCCGAACTTTTCCAGGCGATCGGCATTCTCCGCACCGAGGAACTCGCGGGCGTCCATCGTTACGATGCCGCCGAACAGTACTTCACGAAGGCCTACGAGTTCGGCTACTCCTTCAGTATCGAGGAGACGTTTCAGAAGTGGGGCCGCGAAGAGATTCTCGAAGACGTGGTGCGCGTGTACCGCGCGTTCCGGCCCGATGTCGTGTTGAGTCTCTCGCTCGAAGCGCCGGGGGGCGGCCAGCATCACCAGACGACCGCTCACCTCGCTCGTGAAGCATTCCGCGCGGCCGCCGACCCGAAGCGTTTCGCATACCAGGCGAAGGAGGGTCTGCTGCCCTGGCAGGGACTGCGCACTTACCAGGGCGGTGTGGGCGGGGGACTTGAGCAGTTGGAGGGGGCGGTGACCACGGTGGCGACAAGCGCCTTCGATCCACTCCTCGGCATGAGCTACGCGGAGTTTGGATCCATCGGCCGAGCCTTCCACCTGTGTCAGGGGATGGGCCAGCTGAAGTCCGATCCCGGCGACGGCCGCGCGACGTACTACATCGTCGACTCCGAACCGCATTTCGCCGGCGGCGGAACGTCGATTCTCCCGGAGGACATTTCTGTGAAAGCGCTCGTCCGCTTCGCGAAGGGCGAGGAGGAGAAAGCTCCAGGTCTGGCTATAGGCCTCGCCGCGATTCAAGACGCTGCGGCCGAAGCGATCGCCGCGTATGACCCGCGATCGTTGAGCAAGGTGGCTCCCGCCCTTCGCAACGGACTTGGCGCTACCCACGCCCTGATCGCCCAGGTGAAGGGCAGCGGTCTTTCGTCTCAGGCCCGGACGAACCTGCTGCATCGGCTCGAACGGAAAGTCGCGGAATTCGAACAGGCGTTGATCCTCGCCCACGGCGTCGCCTTCCAGGCCGTGGCGAACGACGGCAATGTGGTCCGCGGACAGGCCCTCGATGTGCGCGCGCTCGTGGTCAACCAGGGCGATGCGCCGTTTCGGGTGGAGGATGTGTCTCTCGCGGTTCCCGCGGGCTTTAGGGTTACCGGCAAGCTCGACAAGACGGGTGATCTTGCCCCGGGCGAGAAGGCCCAGGGCACTTTCACGGTCACCGTGGGCGCGAACGCGCGTTACACGCAGCCCTACTGGAAGCGCAACTTCAAAGTGGACCGATACGACATCGAGCTTCCGGAGCACCAGACGCTTCCCTGGAGTCCATCGGACATTCAGGCGCGTTTCAGCTTCAGCAGCGGCGGCACGACCTTCACCCGCACTCAGGCCGCGCAGTATCGCTACGAGGGGCCCTGGGTGGGCGGAGAGAAGCAGAAGGAAGTGAATGTGATCCCGACCCTCTCGGTGAAGCTCACGCCGGAGATCGTGGTGGCGCCGAAATCCTTGACCGCGGTCAGGCGCGAACTTCGCGTGGTGGTGAAGAACGGCGGCAAGGGTGCGGTGGAAGCGGTGGTGAAGCTGGACGCGGGCGCGCTCAAGGTCGAACCCGCATCCGCGCCGGTCAACTTCCGCTACGAGGGTGAAGAGCTGACCGTCCGCTTCTTTCTCACCGTGCCGCCAGGCACGAAGGAGGGCGACTTCACCCTCAAGGCGTCCGCGATCGCGGGTGG
>JANNJB010000759.1:0-4817 GCA_031405615.1 Vicinamibacteria bacterium
GCCCAGTGTTCGGTGCGCAGCGGGCCGCCTGCGGTGGCCCCTCCGCCGCAACGCGCGACCAGCGGCGCGCGGGCCGAAGCCCCGGCCGCTCTCGCCCTGCCCCTGAAGGAAGGATCGGTGCGCTTTGCCGTCATCGGCGACACCGGCCGCGGGAACAGCGGTCAGATCGAAGTGGGCCGGCAGATGGCCGCGTTTCACAAGCAGTTTCCCTTCGACTTCGTGATCATGGTTGGCGACAACATCTACGGCACCGACGGGCCCGCGGAGATGGTCGCCAAATTCGAATCGCCCTACAAGGCCCTGCTCGACGCGGGTGTGAAGTTCCAGGCGAGCCTCGGCAACCACGACAACCCCAACCAGCGCTTCTACAAGCTGTTCAACATGGGGGACAAGCGCTACTACACGTTCCGCCCGCCCAAGGGCGGCGGTGTGCGCTTCTTCGCGCTCGATTCGACCTATATCGACAAGGTCCAGACCGACTGGTTCGAGAAGGAGCTTCAATCCTCCACTTCCGACTGGAAGATCGCGTTCTTCCATCATCCCCTCTATTCGTCCGGGCGGACGCACGGGTCGTCTCTCGAAACGCGCGCGATTCTCGAGCCCTTGTTCCTCAAGTACCTCGTGAGCGCCGCGTTCTCCGGCCACGACCACTTCTACGAACGGATCAAGCCCCAGAAGGGCGGGATCGTCTATTGGGTTTCGGGGGCGGGCGGTTCGTTGCGCAAGGGTGATATCGCGTCGGGGACGGGACTGACCGCCAAGGGGTTCGATCGCGACTACCACTTCATGCTGGTGGAGATCGCCGAGGACGAGCTCTATTTCCAGACCATCAGCCGGACCGGCGTCACCATCGACAGCGGCGTGGTCCATCGTCCGGGCTCTCCGGTGAGGGTCCCGGGCGACGTTCTCGCCCCGGCTCCGGTACTCGTGGCGCCCGCACCCGTTCCAATCGCCACACCCGTGGTGACACCCACACCCGCCTCCGCGGTGCCACCCACGCCAGCGGTCGCGCCCAAGCCCGCGGTCACGCCCACGCCCACGTTTCACTGAGGGCGCAGGCGATCAAGGTCTAACAGCGCCGGTCGACGATCTGCGCCCTCTTGGCCTTGAAGGCCGCGATCCAGTCGGCCACGCGAGCGAGGGCCGGCTCCTTCTCGGGATCGCTGCTTGGGTCCGAGGAGCGCCGCTTGACTCGAGCGTTCTCGAAGAGATCGCGAAGCTGAGCATCGCTCAGCTGTGTGAGCAGACCGGCCAGAAAGGCCCGGCCCGGCTCACCGATCTTCGGATTGCTGAGACTGCCGGTGAGCGAACCCTTGAGGGAGGCGACGCAGGCGTCGCCATCCTTCCACACCGGGATCTGCGCCCAGGTATCGAGGCTCACGCTGTTCTTGTTCTGGATCAGCAGAGTGGCGTGACCGAAGGTGAGACCGAGGTCGCTGATCATGAGGATGGGCGCCTTGCAACCGGTCTTACCCACTTCCTGGCCTTCGGGACAAAGAAGACGCTGATTGGCGGACTTGCTGTCGGTGTGCTGCACGAACGCCGCGAGCAGCTTGAGCGCATCGCGCTGAGCGCGGGCGCCCGGTGACGCGCCGGGGCCGATGTCTTCAAGCTCCGACCATTTCCAGCCTGAATCTCTCTTCGTCTCCATGCTTCGCCCCGGGAGCTTTCGCTCGATGGCGGAGGGATCGAAGATCACGAAAGGCGCCGTGCCTTCCGGACCCTCTTTCGGATCCCTGGGACAGCCCTTGCATTTGACCCGCACCGGATACATCTGGTCGGCCGCGAAGCCGAGAGCCCAGAAGAGACGGCTCGCCAGCACCTCCCCGAAGACCTCGGCGTTGCGGGGCCCGTACTTGACCTTCACTTCCTTGCCCGGGCTCGTCTCGCAGGTGAACTTGGGAGAGTGTCCGGTCTGGTCCTTCTCCACGTACTCGCAGTTCACCCACTCGTTCGAGGTGAAGGCGCCATCGACATCGGGCCCGACCTTGAAGTTCATCTGAGCGACGTTGGTGGCTGACCAGACGGACGCGCGTCCGATGGCTTCCTTGCGCTCCCTCTCGGTGAGGGCTTCGCCGGGGGCCAGGGGCTTGACCCGCGCGCACCCGCCGATCGAGAGGGCGACGCTCACGAGCAGGGCCAGCCGGTGGGTCATGACTGCTTGCCCTTGCCGGCGAGCAGAACCCCGCCCACAACGGAAACCAGGATCCCAGCCCACAGGGGCACGTTCACCCGCTCCTTGTCCTTCACCTCGATCTCGATCGGGCCGAGCTTTATGTTGTCGGTGTCCTTCGTGTACGTGAACCCGCCATACGCCACGGCGAGAATGCCCAGGGCGAGAAGGACGGCTCCGATCAGTTTTGTTCCTTGCATGTTGTTTCTCTCTTTCAGGACGGACTGAGAGCAAAGGCCATGCCGCGGCGCGGCGACCGCGAATGCACTTTCTACAAGCGGGTGGGGCGCGTTTCGGCGGCTGGCATTGCCCTTGCTCAGCGAAGGAGGATGACCATCGCAGGGACGCGCCGTGTCGTGATCATCGTGCTGTCGGTCGCGGTTTCTCTGCTGTTCCCGTCCGTAGCCGCGGCCGAGCGGGCGCGGGTCGGGCTCGCCCTTGGAGGAGGATCGGCCAAAGGCATGGCCCATGCGGGCGTGCTGCGCTGGCTCGAGGAACATCGCGTCCCCGTGGACGCGATTGCCGGAACGAGTTCGGGAGCCTTCATCGGCGGCGCTTACGCCACCGGAATGTCCGCCGAACAGATCCAGACGATGTTGAGAGACGCCGACTGGGACCTGATCCTGAGGCCCGACGTTCCCTACCCGCTCAAGTCGGTGCGCCGGAAGGAGGATGACCGCGCCTACTCGATCAAGCTCGAAGCCGGCCTGCGGCATGGATTCCGCTTGCAGAGCGGCCTCAATCCCGGCCATCGGATAGGTCTTCTGCTGAGCCGCATGACGTTCGCCTATTCGTCGGTGGAGAACTTCGACGATCTGCCGATTCCGTTCCGTTGCGTCGCCACCGACCTCGAAAAGGGCGACACGGTCGTCCTCGATCGCGGCCCGCTCGGTCCGGCCCTCCGCGCGTCGATGGCCCTGCCCGGAACCTTCGATCCGGTAAGGCTCAACGGACGACTTCTCTCGGATGGCGGCATCCTCAACAACGTCCCCGTGGATGTCGCGCGAGCGATGGGGATGGATGTGGTCATCGCGGTGAGCGTGGGCGAGCCCGACAAGGACCGGCCCGCGGAAACCATCGGCGCGGTCGCGAACCGCGCCATCGACCTCATGATGCAGGAACTCGCGGAGCTCCGGCTGCGGGACGCCGACGTCGTCATCCGGCCCAGGGTCGATGACTTCAAGTCGACCGACTATCGGCAGAGCGACGACATTGCGGCCCGCGGTTACGCTGCGGCGGAGGCGCAGTCTCAACACCTCCTCCGTTACGCGCTCAACGATGAGGCATGGGCAACCCACACTCGCGAGCGCGCCGCAAGACAACATCCGAAGACGGGGCCGGTTTCGTTCGTGGAGGTCAGGGGAGTATCCGCCCAGGCCGCCGCGCAGGTCGCATCAAGGTTTGAGCCGGATCTTTCGACCGCTTCCGACCCGACCGTCATCGAATCCCATCTCGATTGGGCCATTGGACTCGGCCGGTACGCGAGCGCCATGTACGAACGAACCGCGAAGGACGGCCGCGACGGCCTCGCCATCGAGATCCGCGACAAGTCCTACGCGCCGCCCTTCGTCCGGTTCTCGCTCGACCTCGACAATGAGAGCAAGGACGTGAACCTCGCCCTGGGTTCGAGGATTACGATGATGGACGTTTTGGGCCAGGGATCCGAATGGCGCGTCGACGCCACGGTGGGCTCCACCCTTCGCCTCGCCACCGAGCTTCACCGGCCCCTGGGTGGAACCGGTCCACTGCGACGCGGGGCCTTTGTCGCCCCGCGCCTTCAATACTCCAGGATCAGTGAGAACCTCTACGAGAACGGCGATCTCGCCGCGATCTACAGCCGGCAGAGCGCCGGCTTCGGCCTCGATCTTGGATGGCATCTGGGCCGGACCACGGAGTTCCGCGTGGGCTACGACCTCGCGTACGTTCGAAACGCGACGCGGGTGGGCGAGGTTCTCCCGCGCAGCCGGGGCGAGGAACAAAAGGCCCATCTTCGATTCACCTACGACGGCCAGGATCGCGCCCACTTCGCGACGCGAGGCGCCCGGCTGCGATCGTCGGCCTCATGGATGGTCGACGGCCCGGATTCGAGCCGGGCTTTCGGCCGGGCCGAGAGCGCCCTCGACGTGGCATGGAAGGTGAGCGATCGCCATCAGCTCATCTTTCACGGGACCGGCGGGCTGAGCTTCGGCAAGCCTCTCCCGTTTCTGTATCAGTTCAGCCTGGGAGGCCCGTTCCGTCTTTCATCCTTTCCTCCCCAGGCGTTTCGGGGATCGAACTTCGTTCTGGGCAGTGTCGGCTACCGCACGCCGCTCAAGCGGCTCCCGGGTCTTTTGGGCGACCGCCTTTTCGTGGCCGGCCTCGTCGAGGTCGGCAGCGCCTTCGATCGAGTGAGCGACGCGCGCCTTGAGGCCAGCTTCACCGGAGGGCTCGCCGCCGACACCTTCTTTGGCCCGTTCTTCGTCGGCGCGAGCGTCGGCAGGCAGGGCGGTGTGCGCGCGTACTTCATCGTGGGCGCGCTGGTGCGCTAGCAGCCCGTGGTGAAAGTCTGCCGGCATTCGACGAACGCTGCATCCCGCCTGGACTTCTTCGCTCAGGAGCCCGAATATTCCCGATATTCGGGCCCTTCGGCTCATCGCCAGCCGGG
>JANNJB010000760.1:0-2418 GCA_031405615.1 Vicinamibacteria bacterium
CACACGAAGTCCCTACCCAGCTGTTTGGCACTCACGTCACCCCCGCGAAAGCGGGGGCCTAGCGCGAAAGTCCGTCCCCAGCCGCGACGTGTCAACCCGCGAAGCGACGTATTGCGGAAGAACCGCGATCGCGTTCATCGTGGGTGATATGAGGTATCAGCGGGGTGTCGCGGCTGGGAACGGGAGTTCGCGCTAGGCCCACGGTCTTTGCACGACAAACGGGTGGCTTCGCCGGGGGTGACGTGGGTATCTCCGCGCTGGGTAGGGACTTCGGTTGGCTGGATCAGTCCACGCAGCCGCGGGCGGCTACTTCGAAGACTGCTTCCACGGTCTCGCCGCGGACGCCGTACACGCGGTCATGGAGGTTCGACACGACGCAGGCGTGGTTCGGCAGGACGCGCACGCGCTGGCCCACCTTGAAGGTATCGCCCTCGGCCACCGCGACCACGCCGTGCTCCTCCGAGAGACCGGAAAGCCTGGACTCGGTGCCGATGACGAGGCCATATCCGTCGGGTTTGGGCCGGGTCATGTCGAGGGCGAGCGTCTTGCTCCCCGAATCGAGCACCGCCCGCTCCCTCCCCGAGACGCTCACCACGGTGGCGAGGATCGACATCGCGCAGTCGTCGTAACCGCAGGTCTGCAGTCCCACCTGCGTCCGATCGAGATACACGTAGTTCCCGGGACGCGCTTCGGTGACGCCCTTGTGAGCAAAACCGAATCGCGAGGTGGGCGTCGAACCCACAGACACCGTCTCGATCCCGACGCCGGCCTTGCGCAGACCCTCCGCCGCCTCGATCACGATCGCGGCTTCCGTGGCGTTGTCCTTCTGGATGTCGAGGGGATCCACGCGGTGATACGACTGGCCCGCGTGGGTGAAGACCGCGTTGAGATTCAGGCCCGCGATCGCCGCCACCCGCGTTCCGATCGGCACCGCCTCCTCGGGAGCCACGCCGACACGGTGAAAACCGCTGTCCACCTTGAGGCTCACCGATAGCTTCTCGCCCGCGCGGGCCGCGGCGGCGCCTAGAACCGAGGCTCCTTCGATGCTGTCGATGCCGACCCGAAGTTTGACCCGGCGAGAGAGGGCCACGAGGCGTTCCGCCTTCGTCGGGCTCACCACGGGGTAGGCGATGAAGAGGTCGGGAAAACCGTGCTTCGCGAAGACCTCGGCCTCCGAGGTCTTGGCGAGAGAAAGGCCCACCGCACCCGCCCTCATCTGCATCCAGCCGATCTCGGGAACCTTGTGCGTTTTCGCGTGCGGACGCAGAGCGACGCCGGCCTCGCGCGCGCGCGCCGCCATCTTCGCGATGTTTCGCTCCAGGCGGTCGAGATCGATGAGGACCGACGGGGTTTCGAGATCGTGGATCGAACGCAAGGAGAGACCTCCGAATTGGGCTCGTCGGACGATCAGGGTCCGTCGGGCGTGGGTGTGGGGTCGGGCGGAGCCTGGAAGCGGATGAGTTCGCGGCGGCCACCTTCGAGCAGAACCTCGACGGTGTCGACGCCGATCTTGAGCACACGTGCCTTTCCGATGAGGTCGCCTTCCTTGACGAGCTGATCGCTGATCACGGCGATCGCGTGAGAATCGCGTTCGCTGATCGCCTGGAGGACGAGACCGCGAGAGACTGCGGCCACGGGCTCCGCGGGAGCAACGCTGTCAAGCCGGGGCGACGTGGGGCTGCGCCGGGTGGCCGCAGGCTCCCGAGCATCCGAAGGACTTTGCGGACCGACCGCCGCGGCGGTAGCGTCGAGGATGAGGGGCGGGGGGAGACCGGCGCCGCCCAGCGCTCGCGCGGGGCGGCCGTTCGATGCCGCGGTTCCGGCGCTACCGGCCGGCAGAGCCTCACCCGTTCCGAGTCTGCCGGCACTCGGGCCGAAGAGGAGAACCGCGACACCCCCGACGATGAGGCCCAGCAGGAGTGGGGCCCACGAGCGATGCGGACGCCGCAGCGGCCGATAGGAAGCGACCGCGACCCCCACACTGCCCGGGTGCGCGTCGGCCTTCTCCACGCGCCGCAGCGCGTCTAAGACCAGGCTCACGGCGTCCCACCGGGCCGCTTCAGCATGCCGCCCTCGAGCGAATACAGGGCCGCGAGCAACGCGCCTTCGACGGAGACGGCGTCCTTGAGTCCGACTCGGGCGCCCACGCGGGCGAGACCGGCGGTCACCGCGGTGTCCGGAGCGCCGCGCGGGATGAGCGAACGACGCTCGAGGACCTTGCGCGCCCAATCGAAGCGGGCGCGTTCGGGTTTGGCGAGCACGCCGTCGCGATCGACGAAGCAGATGATCGCGGTGCCGAGGTAGGTTTCCTTGAGCCGGGCGTTCTCCATCTCGTACGCGCCGGTGCTGTCGGAGACGCGCGTCGTGGCGGCGTCGAGCGGCACCACCGCCGCCTCGCACGGACCGAGGGCGGTACGG
>JANNJB010000761.1:0-1665 GCA_031405615.1 Vicinamibacteria bacterium
CCTACGCCGCCTACACCCCCAGCCGCCGCGTCATGGCGACTCCTTCCTTCGAGGAGATCACCAAGACCCGTCCTGAAAAGGCGCTGACCGAACCCCTCCGCAAGTCGGGCGGACGCGACTCGCGCGGACGCCTGACCATCCGGTTCAGAGGGGGCGGCCACAAGCGCCGCTATCGTGTCGTCGACTTCAAGCGCAACAAGGACGGGATCACCGCGAAGGTCGCGGCGATCGAGTACGATCCCAACCGTTCGGCCCGTCTCGCCCTCCTTCACTACATCGACGGCGAGAAGCGCTACATCCTGTGCCCCGACGGCCTCACCGTCGGCAAGACCGTGATCTCGGGCGAGGGCGCCGACATCCTTCCCGGCAACTCGATGGCGATCCAGCAGATCCCCGCGGGCACCATCATCCACAACATCGAGCTTCGCCCCGGCAAGGGCGCCCAGATGGTGCGGACGGCGGGCGCTTTCGCGCAGCTCGTCGCGAAGGAAGGCGACTACTCGCAGATCAAGCTGCCTTCGGGTGAGATCCGCAAGGTGCACGTCCGATGCAAGGCCACGATTGGCCAGGTCGGCAACGCCGAGCACAAGAACGTGAAGCACGGCAAGGCCGGCCGCAAGCGCTGGCTCGGCAAGAAGCCGCACAACCGCGGCGTCTCCATGAACCCGGTCGACCATCCGCATGGCGGCGGCGAAGGCCGCACCTCCGGCGGTCGCCATCCCGTGACGCCGTGGGGCAAGCCCACCAAGGGTTACAAGACGCGCCGCAACAAGCGGACGCAATCCATGATCGTGAAGAGGCGGAAGTAGGACTTAAATGGCTAGATCAACCTCCAAGGGCCCGTTCATCGACGCCCACCTCCTCAAGAAGGTCGAGGAGCAGAGCAAGACCACGGACAAGAAGGTCATCAAGACCTGGTCGCGCCGCTCCACCATCTTCCCGGAGATGGTCGGCAACACCATCGCGGTCTACAACGGGAAGAAGTTCGTCCCGGTGTACATCTCGGAAAACATGGTCGGGCACAAGCTCGGCGAGTTCTCACCCACCCGCACGTTCAAGAGCCACTCCTCGAAGGTCGAGAAGGTGGCGAAGACGGCCGCGGCCGCGGCCCCCGGAGCGAAGGCTTAATCCACCATGCTCGAAGTCAAGGCGGAAGCCAAATACATCCGTACCTCGGCCCAGAAGACGGGCCTGGTCCTCGCGACCATTCGCGGCAAGTCCGTGAGCGACGCCATCGCGGTGCTCCAGTTCTCCGAGAAGAAGGTCGCGAAGAGCGTCGAGAAAGTGCTCCGTTCCGCGATCGCCAACGCGACCCAGGAAGCCGAGCGCGTTCAGCAGCGTCGTCTCGACGAGGAAGATCTCGTGGTTTCGCAGGCGTACGCGAACCAGGGTCCCTCCTTCAAGCGCGTTCGTCCCGCTCCCATGGGCCGCGCGTACCAAACGATCAAGCGCACCACGCACATCGTGGTTCATCTGGCGGAAAAGGAATAACCGACCATGGGTCAAAAAGTTCACCCCACGGGCCTGCGGCTCGGATACAACAAGCCCTGGCGCAGCCGCTGGTTCGCGGCCGCCGACTACGCCAAGCTCCTTCACGAAGACCTGAAGCTGAAGAAAGACCTCAAGGCGCGCTTCCAGCACGCCGGAGTCGCCAAGATCGAAATC
>JANNJB010000762.1:0-2261 GCA_031405615.1 Vicinamibacteria bacterium
ACGAGGATCTCGCGCGACCGCTTCTTCGGATGACGCCACTCGAGATCGTGCGCGAGTTTCGCGTTGCCGGTGACGAGTTCGAGGAGCCGGACTTTCTCGCCCCGCTGGGGCACGCGGAAACGAGCCTGCGAGCCGCGGCGCTCGCTGAGCCACGCCGCGAGCGTCTCCATGCCCTCGAAGGCTTCGGGCACCAGGATCTCGCGCGGGACGTAGCGGTCGTTCTCGTAGAAACGCGCGACCGATTCCTCGAGGATGCGGGTCTCGTCGCCCACCCGGTCGAGAAGGAAACCCTCGCTCGAAGCGACGCGGCCATCGCGCACGCAGAACACCTGAAGGGAGGCTCGGCCTTCCTCGACATGGATGCCGAACACATCGCGCTCGTCGACCTCGGCGGTAGTGATCTTCTGCGGCATCTCGAGCCGCTCGAGGGCCTGGATGGAGTCACGGACGGTCGCGGCGTGCTCGAAACGTTCCTCTTCGGCCGCCTTGTGCATGGCGGCGCGAAGGTCTTTGAGCACTTCGTCGGTGCGGCCTTCGAGAAACTTCGCGGCGTCGGCGCACGACCTCTTGTAGTCGTCGAGCGAACAGATCGACGCGACGCACGGCGCCAGGCACCGGTGGATCTGAAACTGAAGGCACGGCCGCCCGCGGTTCCCGTCGAGTTTCTCGCGGCACGAACGCACGCCGAACACGCGGTGGACGAGCGACGCGGTCTTGCGGCCGAGGTGGGCGGGAATGTAGGGCCCACCATAAGCACTCTTGTCCTCGGCCACCTTGCGCACGATGTGAAGCCGCGGATAGACCTCGCCGAGGGTCAGCTTGAGGTAGGGATGATTCTTGTCGTCGCGGAGGAGAACGTTGTAGGGCGGCTGATGCCTCTTGATGAGGTTGTTCTCGAGGGCCAGCGCCTCGCTTTCGCTGTCCGTGACCAGGATGTCGAGATCGGCGATCTCCGACACCATCGAGACCTTGAGATAGGCGCCTTCATGACCCGCCTGGAAGTACGACCGCACGCGGTTCCTGAGGACGCGCGCCTTCCCGACATAGACAATCGCCCCTTCGGCGTTCTTGAACATGTACACGCCGGGCGAAGTCGGAAGCTGTTCGAGTTTCGCGTCGAGTTTGCTGAGAGGAGCATCGGACATCGCCGCGAGGGATGGTACCCGATGGAACCATCTACCGCGCCCTCCGCGCGCCTTTCGCGGTATAGCTACGTCCAAGGCACCCGGGCGTTCCCTTCGTCTCCGTGGACCGCATGGCGTCTATCTATGCGACGGAGCGAAGCTGCCGCTTCGCCAAGCTTCAAGAGGAGCCTCGCGGTCCACTGCGCTCAGGGAACGGTGCCTTGGCCTCCGCACGCAGACTCCCGCGCGCCCGCGCACCTTCGACCCATCTCAGGTCCAAGTCCCGAACCAACACCGCTGACGGCGGAGCGACAAACGCCACCCGCCGTCATTGCGAGGAGGCCGTAGTCTTGGCGGCCGACGAAGCAACCCCATGCCCCCACTACCAACCTTGTTGTAACCCACTCAAGAGTCAGTGCCGTGACCGACGATTTCCTCCCAGTTCATCTCCGCCTCCGGAATCTCAAGGACGGCGCGACCCAACGCATCGCAAACCGCGCCATCCTCTACGCCGCTCGCCTCCTCGGCGTCGCCGCGGGAACCCACCTGAGCGAGTTCCGCGGTCGTGATGGTGGATTCCAGGACCTCAAGGCCCGCCTCGATCGCGCGGAGTTGCTCGCCTCCATCGCGTGGCGCGTCGTCGGTCTCCTCCACGCTCGACTCGCCAAGGTGCCCGACCGCCATCGACCTCACTACGCCCCGGCCGCACGTTTCGAGATTCTCGAGATCCGCAACCTCCTCGGCTGGAATCAGTCTCGCGCCGCCACACAGTTCCTTGTGTCCGACAACACTATCTCGAACTGGGAACGCGACCAATCGCCCGAGTGCAAAAGCGTCGGCTCCCTCGCCAAACCCATCCCGCCGGTCACTCGGCTGAGCGACGCCACTCGGCATCTCGTCCAAACGATGGCGCGCTTCGGTTTCGGCGGTTCGGAGTTGATCGCGTCGCATCTCGCTCTCGCAGGCTTCCGGATTCGCCGAGAAGACCGTGCGCAACATCAAGCGCGAAAAGGTCGTCGCTCCAGTCATGGCGCGGGAGACCGACACCCCGAGGCCGCCGAATCCGGTCGTCGCGAATTTCGTCCACCATGTTTGGATGATGGACGTAACTGAATTCAAGACACTCTTCGGCGCGCA
>JANNJB010000763.1:0-3013 GCA_031405615.1 Vicinamibacteria bacterium
GCGGCGGTCAGGCCAGACCCTGCGGTGAGCACCCAGATGTCCGTCTCGCCGCTGAATCGACTCACCAACGCACGAAGATCGTCGAAACGCAGCAGCGGTTCTCCCCCGCTCAGGAAGAGCTGGCACGTCCCCGCGGACACGAGCTGTTCCGTGACCGCGTGGAGTTCCTCGCTCGTGAGGGCTTCGCGCGCGCTCAGGTCGTTCCATTCGACGCAGTGTTCGCAGCGAAGGCCGCATCGCGTGGTGATCGCGAAGATGGCGGTGTTCGGGCCGGCAGTGCGCGGCCCGGCCTGGACCCTGTCGATCTCGTTGGCCGCAAAGCGGTCGAAAGCCCGGCCCGGGAACCCCGGAGCGTAGAGCGCGAAGAAGGCCCGGCCCTGGGCCACCGCGAAACACGTCACGCGACGGGGCGGCGTGCGCGAGCGATCGGCGAGGAGCCGCTTCAACGAGCGCCACGCTTCACCCGCACCCGCCGACTTCGACCAGAGAAGGCTCAGCACCCGCGACCACATCCGCGCGCGCGCTGCCTCGAGAGAGAGTCCTCGCAGGTGATTTCCGGGCGTGCGGGAAGGACCCATGACGGCCAGGCTGGCCGAGGCGCTCACTGCGCGCCGCCTTGATCGCCCGCGCGCGGCGCAAGCTCGGCCGCGCGCACGTAGTCGCGCACCAGGTCGAGGCCAAGCTGCGACAACGCGCCCGGTCGATCGGACACCCGGCGGAGAAGCCCGATCTGACGGCGGCTAGAAACCGGCGGATGGACGTTGTAGTAGCCGGTCGTCGAAAGGAACATCGAGCGCTGTCGTCCTGTCGCGAGCGGGGGCGGCGTGAAGGTCAGGTCGAGCGATTCGTCGAGCGTCTCGAGAGCGTTGTAGACACCGTCGGATTTCGCGACCGCGGCCAGGGCCACGCCTTCGCGGCTTGACACCGCGTATGAGGCGGCCACCATTGTGATGCTCAGGGCTTCGCTTCGTATCGGGGCTATTCCAACGCCATCGAAGCGCCAGAAGCCGACTCCACCACTGAGCCGCACACGCAGGCGGCTCCCTCCCGCCGCAACCTGAACCGGAATCGCGATGCGCCGTAGCGCCGCGGGGCCCGTGGGCGGAATCACCGCGACAACTCGGAATCCCGTTCCATCGTCGACCTCCGCGGTCAGATTGACGCCCTCCCGAGTGAGCCAGTTCCCGATTCGTGTCGCGGACGTCGCATCGTTCCCAGTGGATATGAACTTCTTGAGGTCCTGCCCCATCGCCGCGAAGAAGCGGCCGAAAACCACATCGACGAGGGGGGTGTTGCCGATCTTCAGGTCGAGGGCCATCGACTGCTGAGATCCGGAACGGCCACTGGCCGGTATGGGCAGGTCGACGACGAGGCTGTCCTCCGTCGGCCGGTTGGCGGAGTTCGCCGCGGTGACGACATCGCGCTGCCAGAATCGACCATCCACGCGCGCGAGTTCGGCGGTCACGTCCCTGCCCTCGACTCTCGCGGCAAGGGGTGACACCGTTTCGCCGAGCATGAGAATCCGCGCGTCATGGGTGGCGACCGGCGCGAGGGCGGGCTCGTGATCGATCACCATGAGTTCGGCCCGATCCGTGAACTGGGTTTCGCGCGCTTCGTTCCGGAGCCGCACCCGAACCGCAGCGCCAGGCGCGGGACCCAGATCGAGAAGATCGTCGCGTTGAATCGATCGGAAAGCGGCGCCCGGATAGGCCTCGCCGACGAGTTCGGGCCCGCGGCCGCGATCCACGTAGACAAAGGGACACGACTCCTTGGTGAGAAGCACGATGACCCCGAGGGCGAGCACGCTGCCGGCAAGCACGCCAAGGGTCGCCAGCAATGTCATCGTGTCGTCCGTCTCGCCCACCTCGATCGTGGCGGCCTGCCGAAGGTCGACCCGAAATGGCGTCCCCTTGATGGCGTTACCGGTTACCTGGGCGTCCGAAAGCTTCGCGTCGGTGATCCACACCTCGCCGCCTTGAAGGCGCACCGCGATGCGCCGGTCGCCCTGGGTAAGGCTGGTCAAGCGCTCCTGGCTGAAGGGCGCGAAAGGACCGGTGTATGAATCTCCCGCGCCGGACAAGCGCTGGTCCGTGATCCTGTGTACGGCGGCCAGTGCCTTGATCTCGTCGGTCCGCAACTGGAGTTCTCCCTTTCCCTCGCGCACCGTCCCGAAGACGAACGGGTAGGCGACACGATCGATCTGCAGGGTCAAGGACTCGCCGGCCGCACTGGTCAGACGAAGCCGCCGTTTGACGAGATCGTCCCGTTCAACATCTATTTCCTTGAGCGCCACGGGCTTGTACCGCAGCACGGTGCAGCCGGGGAGCGCGGCTACGAACGAAAAGACCGTGATCAGGCCAACGAGGGACCGGCTTCGCGGCGCGTGCCGGTACGACAGGACTAAAGCTGCAGGCATGAGGACCTCCGGACAGCCGCGGATCATTCCGCGTTGCGCCGACTATCTGCCGAGGGGTGCTATCGGGCGCCCGGCGCCTGTGACGCTTCGCGCGCTGTCACAGCGCGCGAGCGATGTCCCTACTTCAAAACGGTGATGGTGACGCCGATTCGAGACTCGCCAGCCGCTGCCTTCGTGACCGCGGTGAGAACATGGCCACGGTCCTCCTCGGGGCCCGCGGTGATCGACCCCGGCTGCCCCGGAGCCTTGATCCTTCCGACCGCGCGGGTTACGTCGACGCCTTTCGGTTCAGTGATCACCACCTCGATCGCGGGCTCGCCGGACGCAGCGTTGCGGTGTGCGCCGCCTGCCGCCGGCGCGAACGGCGTGTCGGACTGAAGACGCCACTCGATGGCCAAGGGCTCCTTGAGCTTGAACCGGTCGGAGACGCGAAACGACGACGCGCCATCGAAGGTGAAGGTCCGAGTGAACGAGGAGAGGGCTGTCACTTTCGGATAGGCGGCCGCGAGGTCGGCCTCGATCGTGACGGCCTTGCCGCTATGCGTCACGCTCCGGATGCGAATGCCGTCGAAGCCGGAGTACGGCGCGCCGCGCCAG
>JANNJB010000764.1:0-2433 GCA_031405615.1 Vicinamibacteria bacterium
GCTCGTCATCGTTGAGATCTTCGTCTGCTTCCTCGTCCTGTTCGCCGTCCTCACTCTTTCGATCTACACGTATCAGAACTACCACCGGCCGATCGGGTTCGCCTATAGGAATGTCTTCTCCCTTGACGTCACATTCGTGGAGAGCAGGGGGGACGGGAACAGCTCGCGCACCGGCCCCGCCTCGGCCGAGCCGGCCATCGATAACCCGTATGAGGCCCGCCAAAGTGCGCTCCTTCAACTCGTGAAATCGGACCCGGCGGTCCTGAATGCGGCCTGGGCTGCCCCCCTGCCGTTTTCCCAGTCGAACGAAACCCGGCGCTACGCCTTCCGCAAGCGTCCCATCGGCTACTCCCTGGCCCGCTGCACCGACGAGTACAAGGATGTGATGGGCCTCGAGATCACCGGCGGGCGCTGGTTCTCGGCCGAAGACGATGGCGGCGGCTACGAGGCGGTGGTGATCACAGAGGCTCTCGCCGCGCACGCGTTCGGCGATGAGGACCCGGTCGGCCAGAGCCTGAGCGGGGATCGCTCGGAGGGCGACCCGTCGTCCGAAGTCGAGCGGCGCGTGGTCGGCGTGATCAAGACGTTCCGTCAAAACGGTGAGACCGAGACCGAGGAGCGGTACGCGCTCACCCGTCTTGAATACCCGAGCGCTCGAATGCGCCGCCTGGACAGCATGGCGCTCCTGATGAAGCCGGGCGCCGATGCGAACGTGGAGGCCCGTCTCGTCGCTTCGCTGCTCGCGGCCGCTCCCGACTGGTCGTTCAAGGTCGAGCAGATGCCCGCCTCCGCCGAGTTCATCCGCAGGGTGTACCTGGCACCCATCGGCATCGCCGCGGTGGTGGCCGGCTCCCTCGTCCTCATGGTCGCCCTTGGTCTCTCCGGCGTCTTGTGGCAGAGCGTCACCACGCGGATCCGCGAGATCGGTGTTCGCCGCGCGCTGGGCGCTTCGGCGGCCGATGTTCGATGGCAGGTGATCGGAGAGCTGATGGTGATGGCGACCATCGCCATGGCGGGGGGCACACTCGTCGTCCTCCAGTTCCCGTTCCTCGATCTCCTGGGTCCGGTCCCGACGAGTGTCTTCGCCGCCGGTCTTTCCCTTACCATTGTGGCGCTCTACGGGCTCGCCCTGGTGTGCGGTCTGCACCCGGCGCGCCTGGCCACCACCGTCCACCCCAGCGAGGCTCTTCGTTACGAATGATCCTGATCGTCGATGACGACGTCTCGGTCCACGCATCTCTGGGCCTTCTGCTGAAGCAGGCGGGGCACGCCTGGTTCGCGGTTTCGGATCGCTCCACCGCACTTTCGTGGTTGAAGGCGAACCCCTGCGACCTCGTCCTCCAGGACATGAACTTCAGCCGCGAAACCAGCGGCGCTGAAGGTCTGGCCCTCCTGCGGGAGATCCGGGCCGCGCATCCGGCACTTCCCGTCATCCTGATGACCGCATGGGGATCGATCCCCCTCGCGGTCGAAGGCATGAAACACGGCGCCGGCGACTTCATCACCAAGCCGTGGACGAACACCCAGGTGGTTCAGTCGGTGGAGACCGCACTTGGCCTCGCGCGGTCTCCCGGGCCGGACGCGCCCGTGGCGTCGCGAGAGCAACTCGACAACGACTACGACTTCGCGGGCCTGGTGGGTGAAGACGCCGGCCTTTTGCGGGTGCTGCAGATCATCGGTCGGGTGGCCGCAACCGATGCCTCGGTCCTCATTACAGGGGAGAGCGGAACCGGCAAGGAGCTAGTCGCCGAGGCCATTCATCGCAACTCGAAGCGTCGGGGCGGTCCCTTCGTCAAGGTCAACCTTGGCGGCATCCCCTCGGGCCTTTTCGAGAGCGAGATGTTTGGCCATGTGAAGGGCGCATTCACCGACGCGCGGGTCGACCGCGTGGGGCGATTCACTCTCGCGAACAGCGGCACGATCTTTCTCGATGAGGTGGGCGAGCTGGATCCGGCGTCGCAGGTGAAGATGCTTCGCGTGCTTCAGGACCGCACGTTCGAGGTCCTGGGGTCGAGCCAGACCCGCACCGTGGATGTGCGCGTGGTCGCGGCCACAAACCGCAATCTTCGCGACGCCGTGGAGAGTGGAGCGTTCCGTGAGGATCTTCTCTATCGGCTCAACCTGATCGCGATCCACCTGCCGCCTCTGCGCGAGCGCCGCGCCGACATCCCTCTCCTCGCCCGCCAGTTCCTTCACGCGGTGATGGCGGCGCACGGCCGCGAGGGCCTCGAACTCTCCGCGAGTGCTATCGATCATCTCAAGGCGCAGGAGTGGCCGGGCAATATCCGCGAACTGCGCCACACCATCGAGCGCGCCGTTCTGGTGGCGCCTCGTCCGGTGCTCACTGCCGCCGAGTTCCGCGACGTGGCCGCGATGGAGGCCCCGGGGGCGGCGCGCGATCCCCTGCCGCCGGTGGGCAGCATGACCCTCGAC
>JANNJB010000765.1:0-5172 GCA_031405615.1 Vicinamibacteria bacterium
CAGCGGGTCGGGCGACATGACGTCGCTCCAGTTCGCGTGATCCTTGTTGCGCACGACGAGAGTGACGGGCGACCCAAGGGTGAGGCCGTGACGGATGCCGCTCAGCACCTCCACCTCATCCTGTTCGATCTTCATCCGGCCGCCACGGCCGTAACCGCCCTGCCGTCGGGCCAGTTCCAGGTTGATCCGGTCCTTTCTCACTTCAAGTCCGGCCGGGAGCCCCTCGACAAGGCAAAGCACGGCCGGACCATGAGATTCACCCGCGGTAAGGACGCGCATCGCCCGCGGAATCTAGCAGCGTCCCGGCGTCAGGGCCTGTCGATACGCTTCCAGTGTCCGGCGTCCGGTCGCGTCCCACGGGAAAGTGGCCGCGCGTTTGAGACCGCGTTCGC
Organism: Vicinamibacteria bacterium; assembly: GCA_031405615.1. Classification (GTDB taxonomy): domain Bacteria; phylum Acidobacteriota; class Vicinamibacteria; order Fen-336; family JAGNNV01; genus JAGNNV01. The sequence continues at coordinate 393 of JANNJB010000765.1, forward strand.
GCAGATCCGCCCTGAGAGCGGCGTCCTCAGAAAGCGACCGCAGTCCCGCGTAGATCGCACTCGTATTGAGGGGATCCACGAGCAGCGCCGCGCCTTCGCCGATCTCCGCCAGAGACGTGCTGTTCGAAGTGAGAACCGGCGCCCCGCAGCTCATCGCCTCCACCACGGGGAAGCCGAATCCCTCGAACAGACTCGGATACACGCAGGCGAGGGCGTGCGAGTAGAGCGAGGGCAGGGTCGTCTCCTCCACGTAGTCGAGGATGCTGATTCGATCCGCCACGTCGGCGCCGCGCGCGCGTTCGTAGATCTGTTCGCACTTCCAGCCGCGCTGACCCGCCAGGACCAGGTTCACGCCGGGCACGTCTTTCGCGAAGTGGGCGAACGCGTTGATGAGGCGGAGCAGGTTCTTTCGCGGCTCGATGGTCCCGACGAAGAGGAAATAGGGACGGTCGGTTCCGGGCTGGTTCGGCGGTTGGGTCACGGGGTGAAACATCTCCGCCGCCGCGTAGGGAATCGACACCACCCGCTCGGGGGGAATATCGAGGTCCTCGGTCACGTCGCGACGGGTGGAGAGGGACGGAGTGAGGACCAGCCGCGCTCGCCGCGCCACCCGGGGAACCAGGCTCGCGGTGAGAAGTCGCTTCTTCAGGGTGTGGTGTTCCGGCGTCCGGGTGAGGCTCATGTCGTGAACGGACACAACATACGGCCCCGTAGGAACCGCGGGCGCGAGGTAGTTCGTGTAATGGACAATGTCCGGTCGGATCTTTCGCAGGAGCAGAGGCAGAAGGAACTGCATCCACACGGAGCGGATCGGGAAGCGGAAGCCGTTCACCAGACGCGCCCGTCCGGGCAACACCCGGTCGATCGACCCGTTTGACAGGAGCAAGAGTTCCGAGACCCCGTCGCCGTGACTTCGCGTCAGGTATTCCACGATTCGCGCGGTGTAGTAGCCGACGCCCGAGATGCGTCCTCGCAGCGTGGTCACGTCGATGGCGACGATCATCGAAAAAGCTCCGGTACGGCGGATAAATAGGGCACGTTACCCCGCGGGGAGGAGATTGTGACGCTCGACGAAGCGTGACATCCCAATTACTGAGTCCTGCCTCATGAACGGGACCATCCTCTCAACCAGGCCAGAAAGGGCTGAACAACATGCATCTCTTCCCGCAAACATCTCAAACCGGCGACGCGCTCCTCCACACCCTTTGCTCATTACTGACGCGTGGTCGACATACGGAGGCCGATCGCGCGGCCGGGGCGCAGCGCCTGCGGCTTGGAGGTGAGCAGGGGACGCGGTTCCTGGCACTTCGTGCCGAGATCGCGCTTGGTATGGGCCGATTCGCGGCGGCCCTCGGTTGGGCGGGTGAGGCGCTCAAAGGCATCGAACCGGGCCACGTTCTGCGCCGGTCCATCGAGGCCTCCCGGATCCGGGCCTTGATCGGGCTCGGCCGCTTCCGCGATGCGCAGGCCCGGATCGAAACCACCTACGCGGCTCTCGATCCGGACGGGTCGGATATAAGTCTGTTTCGCGGCCACGTCGCCCTTCACGCAGGCTGCCTCGGCCCCGCGGCGCAACTCGCGTCGGAGGCCTCCACCCGCGCAGGCTCTTCGGGTGACCGACCGAAGTTCGTGGAAGCACTGCTCCTCAAGGCTCGCGTGGCCCGCGAAGTCGGCCAAACCTCGAGCGCCCGGAGCGATCTCGCGCGCGCCGAAAAGGCGTCGAATGGTCTGCGGGATGCGAGCATCCTGGCATCCGTCCTCTCCGATCGCGCCGACCTCATGGCCCACTCCGGAGAGTGGAAAAATGCGGGCCGCGCCGCCTCTCAATCCGGCCGCCTCTTCGCCCGTGCGTTTTCGCCGCATGAATATCTGAGCGCGGGGCGCCGAACCGGGCTCCTTGGCCTGGCTCAGGGCGATCCCAATGAGGCGCTGCCCGCGATCGAGCGCGCCGCGGAGGTGGCGCGCCGCGGCTATGGAACCCACGAGTGCAGGGCCGAGATCGACCTTCTCCTGGCCGACGCCCAACTGGCCGGCCGTGACCCCGAGGGCGCCCTCGAGCGGGCCACCGCGGCGCTGGATTTCTTTCGGTCCGCTCAGAATCTTGGTGGGCTCGCCCGGGCGCACGTTCGTAGAGCCCTCGCCGCGCTGCAGGCGAAGAACGTCGCGCTGGCGTTTCGGGAGGCGAGGATCGCCGCCTCCATAAAGGGTGCGGGGCCGGTGGCGGAGGGACTCGCCGACATAGCGCTCGGGCAGATCCTTCTGCGGAAGGAACCGAGCGCCGCCGCCGCGCCGTTTGGCCGCGCGATTCGCAATGACAGCCTGTATCCGCCGCTCCGTGCCGTGGCCGCCCTCGGCATGGCGCTTTCGAGTGGAGCCTCGCCGCACAGCGACGAGGTGCAGCGGAATCTCGCAAGGCTCGAAGAGTTTGGCGATCGCCGGATCCTGGCCATTGTCCGCTCGGAACTTCGGGAGCTTCTTGGTCTCGAGGCTCCGTCGTCCTCGATCGCCGCCCCGGTTGTCCTCGAGAACTCCATGGGAGACGACGACGAGGAAGCGAAGGAGTTTCTGCCCGGCCTGGTTGGAAGCTCGCGGCCGGTTCGGGAGTTGAGCGCCCTGGTTCGCAGATTCGCGCCTTCCGATCTGCCGGTTTCGATCTACGGAGAAACCGGAGTCGGCAAGGAGAACGTGGCGCGCGCCATCCACGAACTTTCGCCCCGGGCCGCGAAGAAATGTGTCGCGGTGAACGCCGCGAGTCTTTCGGACGAACTCTTCGAGAGCCATCTCTTCGGCCATGTCCGAGGGTCGTTCACCGGCGCGCAGACCGATCGACCCGGCCTGGTCGAAGAAGCGAGGGGAGGGACGCTCTTCATCGACGAGGTCGCGGACCTGTCCGTTCGCTCTCAGATCAGTCTCCTGCGCTTCCTCCAGGAAGGCACGTATCGCAGGGTGGGTGAAAACCAGGAGCGGCGCGCGGACGTCCGCATCGTCGTGGCCGCGAACCAGCCCCTCGAAGATCTCGTCGGGGCAGGCCGCTTTCGACAGGATCTGCTCTACCGGCTTCAAGGCGTCTGCCTCACGATCCCGCCCCTGCGCGACCGTGGCCGCGACATCGTCCGCCTCGCGCGCCACTTCGTGGCCCGGTCCAGTGGCGGCGGCCGGCGGCTGAGCGGGGCGGCCGAGGCGGAACTTCTCGCCCACGCGTGGCCGGGGAATGTTCGCGAACTGGAGTTGGGGATGAAGCGCGCCGTGGTGCTTGCGGACGCGGAGACGATCGAGTGGACGCGCCCGAAGACAGCGGCCGCAGGGGCCAGGCGCCCCGACTCGGCGGTCGCCTCAAGCGCGCCGATGCGCTTGAACGAAGTGGTTGGAGGCTTCGAACGTACTCTCCTGAAATCCGTGCTCGCGCAGTGCGTGGAGCGGGCCGAGGCGGCCCGTCTCCTCGGCATTTCGCGTCAGACCCTGCACCAGAAGATCGTTCGCTACGGCCTTCGATAGATCCGTGGGTTAGGCCTTCGACTCTCCAAGCGCGCCCACGCTCCGGAGCGCCACATACGCCCACGCGGTGAGGACGAGGCCCACGGCGAAAGTGGGGGGCGCGGTCCAGTGCGAGAAGTCGCTGGTCAAAGGGACGTCGACCAGTGCGATGACCGTGGTGGCGAACGTCGCGAGCGCCAGCATCCCACCCCGCACGAAGGCGAGGACGGGAAGCCCCATGACCGTGAACGCGAAGATCGCGCCCGCCCACAGAGCCGTCCCCTGCTGAAGCATGTTCGGAACCGCGAGAAGAATCACGAGAGCTACCGCCGCGCGGGTTCGGGTTTTCAGGATGCGTTCGAGGAGCAGGAAGGCCACGGCGACACCCATCGCGATGCCGGGCGCCTGCTGGTGCACGGCGAGGATCACGGCGAGGGCCGCGGGAACGCTGCGCACAAAATCCACATTCATGAAAGATATGGAGCCAAGGGGGGCGCCGAACGCTTCGGTGAGGGGAACGAGAATCCGGATCGCCAGAGCAGCAGTGGCCGCGGCGGCGATGCCGATGAGCATGTCGCGGCCCACGCGGGGATCGCGCCAGCGTCCCCAGATCAGGCGCGTCCATCCCATGATCAGGTCGGGGGATCGTCTGCGGACATCCGGCTCGAGGGCCAGATAAAGAGTGAACGTGATGGCGCCCACGAGCAGCGAGCTTCCGATCGCTCTCAGCACGAACACGATCTGGCTGATTGGATCCGACAGGACGTGCGCCTGCAGAAACCACGAGCCAAGGTCGGCGGCCATGACCGCGAGGGCGAGACGGATGCCGCCGCGCTGATCGCCCTGTCCCGCCTGGAGGTTTCGCCAGGCGAAGTACCCGGCGATGATGAGTGTGCCCACGAAGAGCGAGAAGTAGATGCCGTTCGCGATTCGCTGCCCGCGGCTCGAGAGCTGGATTCCGGCCCGTTCGGGGTTTGTCCACGGATAGAGGGTGCGGAAATAGACGGGCTGACCGCGGTAGCTCGCGGCCTCGAGGCGAACCACAAGTTCCGGCCATTCGGCGGACGAGCCTTTCCATGCCGCGCGGGCATCCGAGTGAACCGGCGGATTCCACGAGGGCGACACCTCGGTGAAGCGGGCGCGGTCGAGACCGGCCGCGCTGAAGAGGGCGTCCCATGGCGCGGGCTTTGGCTCGGCCGGAGCTTCGGTGCTCGGCGGTGTGGCGTCGAACCCGACCAACCGTCCCCGCGTGTCCACCAAGACCCGGGTCATCCCGCCCAGGGTCAGCGGGGGATTCCCCATGCTG
>JANNJB010000766.1:0-11384 GCA_031405615.1 Vicinamibacteria bacterium
GAAGTAGCAACCGCTGCAAATAACAGCGCACGGCAACCAACTGGCCCATGCGTGGCGGGTAGTCCTTGGCGTCGAGCTGCAGTTCCTCGAGGCGTTGTTCAAGGCTCACACCGGTGGGAAGGTTTCGGAGCAGGTGAAGGATGCCAGACAACGGTGCCAAGGCATCATAAGCGAACATCTGATAACGCTCATCGAAGAGGCGGTTGGCGAGTGGCGGGCAGTCATGGTCCCTGTTCGGATCCATCGAACCGTGCAGCCGCGGATCCACCGAGTCGTACGAGGCTCCCGCACCGAAGACCACCAACAGCATCGGCGACGAGGCTACGCGTTGTTCGGGGTGGGCTGCACCGTTTGCGAGCGGGCCGTAGACCACATAGCTGTGACCGGTGACCCAGCCCACGTCGGCCGTGCAGAAGTACGTGTCTTCTTCCTTGAGGTCGAAGACGTACTTCGAGGTCATGGCCGACTGAAGCAGATAGCCCGCGGTCGAGTGCTGGACTCCTTTCGGTTTTCCGGTCGTGCCGGAGGTATAGAGGATGAAGAGCGGATGCTCGGAGTCGAGGGGTTCGGGTGGGCAGTTCGCGGACGCCGTCGACATCGCCTCGTGGTACCAGACATCGCGCCCGCCCACCATTTCGATGGTCTCGCCGGTGCGGCGGACCACCACGACCTTCGCGACGCTGGGTATCGACTTGCAGGCCGCGTCCACGTTGGCCTTGAGATGGACGATGCTTCCCCGCCGGCACGCGCCGTCCGCGGTAACTATCAGCTTCGCCTCGGCATCGTTCATGCGGTCACTCACGGCTTCGGCTGAGAAACCCCCGAAAACGACGCTGTGGACCGCACCGATACGGGCGCAGGCCAACATCGCGACCGCGGCCTCGGGAATCATGGGCAGGTAGATACCGACGCGATCGCCCTTCGCGACGCCCAGAGATTTGAGAACGTTCGCAAACTTGCAGACGTCGCGGAGCAGCTCGCCGTAGGTCACTACGCGGACCTCTCCGGGTTCACCCTCCCAGATGATCGCGGCTTTGTTCTTCCTCCACGTCGACGCGTGGCGGTCGAGGCAGTTCTCCGAGAGGTTCAGCTTCCCTCCCACGAACCACTTCGCGAAGGGGACCTTCCAGTCGAGCACGGTGTGCCACTTTTCCTGCCAGGTCAGCGCCTCGGCCTGCTCGGCCCAGAAGCCCTCGGGATCGCTAATGCTCCGCGCGTACATCACGCGGTACTCCTCGAGCGACTTGACGTGGGCCTGATCCGAAAACGCCGGGGGCGGCGGGAAGAGCCGCGCCTCCTTCAGGAATGAATGAATCTCAGACATGCCCAGATTGTACGTGTGGCTTGGGCTTGTCTAGCGCAGGCCGAATTCACTTCGGCCGGAGCGCGGGGGTTTGGGGGGCTGAGCACTCTGCGGCCCCCCAACTCCTAACGGACTCCCCACGTCTTGTGCTGCTGGACCGACAGCGCCCAATCGGGATTCGCCTTTACGAGGTCGATGCACCAGCGAAGGGTGTCGGCATCGAGCGCATCCCCGGAGAACGCAGGCGAGATGAACTTCCACCCGGCCACGGCCGACGGTCTCGGTATTCCTTGACCGTTGCCGCGCACATATCGGATCTCATCGCACGACTTCACTCGCACGGCGTGCTCCGCCACTTTCGGACTTAGAGAAATCCAGTCGAGGCCAAGGGGGGCCACGTCGATCGTGCCGTTGGTTTCGATGCACAACGGTCCGAAGCCCGCCTGGCGAAGCGAGTCGACGAGCGCCTTGTCGAGCTGCAGGGCCGGCTCGCCGCCCGTGAAGATCACACCGACCCCCGCCTTTGGCGCGAGCTTGAGGGCGCTTAGAACGATCTGCGCCGCTCTCATCGCGCGTCCCGACTCGAACTCGGTGTCACAGGCGAAACCCCCGGGGGATTTTTTACCGGCCGGCACATCGCACCGCATGTTGCATCCGGAGAAGCGCACGAAGATGTTCGGCGTGCCGGCTCGCGCCCCCTCGCCCTGCAGCGAGAAGAACATCTCATTCACGGAGTACTGCTTCCCCGTCGCCTTGTGCGCCCGCGGCTGTCGCGAGGCCGTTTTCATTCGACGACGCATTCAGCGAAGCAGTTCTCGGTCTCCTGGACCACGATCTTCACGACCTTCACCCCGGTGCCACGAAGCACAACGGGCGCGACCTCGAGGGCCAGGTATTGCGCCATGTTCTCGGCGGTCGGGTTCCGATCGAGCACGAATGTCTTCTGCGCGAGTCCCCCGCTCGTGAAGGCGGCGATCGCCCGACGGGCGTCGACGTCGTGCTCCGCCACAATGAAGCCGTGATCCCAGTTCGCAAGGATCCAGCCGCCCACCTTCTCCTTCAAAACGGCGAAGTCGATCACCCGGCCCACGGAATCGAGATCCCCGGCGGCATGAATGAACACGAGATAGTTGTGGCCGTGCAGGTAGGCGCACGCTCCCTCGTGGCCGACCAGACGGTGGCCGGCGCTGAAATGGATCCGTCGGGTGACTTCGAGGCTCATCGGAACGCGATTCTAATGGGGCTTGAGCGAGGACCGCCTGCTACGATTTCGACGCTTGACCAAGCCGAAGCTGCTCCTGCACCCGACGATCCTCGATCGCTACCTGCTGCGGGAGGTCGCATCGCCGTTCCTGATCGGCCTGATCCTCTTCACGTTTGTCCTGCTGATCCCCCACCTCGCCGACATTTCGGATCTTCTGGTCGGCAAGAGCGCCACCTGGACGGTCATCGGCAAGCTCATCTTCAACATTCTCCCGAGCTTTCTCGCCCTGACCATTCCCATGGCGTTTCTCCTCGCGGTTCTGCTGGGTCTGGGCCGCCTCGCGAGTGAGAGCGAACTCATCGCCATGCAGGCCGTGGGCGTGTCGCCGCTCTTTCTGCTGAGAGCGCTGATGCTCCTCGGCCTCCTCGCCACCGGGGCGACGTACTACGTCCACGCCTTCTGGGTGCCCGACGCCAACCAGGAGTATCGGGAGACCGCGTTCGCCCTCGCGATCTCAAGGGCCCAAAGCACCAAGCCGCGCGTCTTCATCGAAGACCTGCTTCCCCACCGCTCGCTCTACCTCACTGATGTCGAGCTCGGAACGGGAGCCTGGAAAGACGCCCTGATCATCGACCGCCAGAGTCCGAGCCGCCCGCGGATCTGGCTGGCGCGCCGAGGCGAACTCTCGATCAATCGCGATGAAAAGCGAGTGGAACTCGAGCTCGAACAGGGTGTGGCCTACTCCTTCGACCTTATCGAGCGAAAGACCTACGACGTCCAGCGTTTCGCCAAGGGCAAGTTCCCCATCGACTTCGGGCAGATCTTCCCCGACCTCCCGCTTTCCCGAGGGGATCGGGAAATGACTCCGGCCATGCTCCTCACGGAGATCGCGCGCTTCGAGAAAGAGGGCAACGATGCGGAGGCCGCGCGTTACTCCGTCGAATATCACAAGAAGTACGCCCTGTCCGTCGTCCCGCTGGTGTTCGCGATCATGGGCCTCGCCCTGATGCTCGGGGGTCGGCGCGATTCGAAGCAGTCGGCGTTCGGCCTCGCCATCGCCGTGATCTTCGCCTACTACATCCTGGCGAGACTGGGCGAACAGGCGGGCGACACGCGGACGCTGCCGCCGGGGATCGCGGTCTGGGCGGCGAACCTGATCCTTGGCGCCCTCGCGTCGATTCTGCTCTACCGGGCCCGGCGGGAAGGGACGGTGGACCCCTTCAACTTCGGAGCCGCAACCGTCTGGATCCGGAGCTGGTTCAGCTCGAAACGACGAACGGGCGCGCGTCACGGGTCGTCGATCGGCGCGCACCTTGTGGGCGTGCTCGATCGATACATCGGCCGGGAGTTCGTGAAGATGCTGGCCCTCGCCACCATCGCCCTCATGGTCCTGCCCATCCTGATCGAGTTCATGGACCTGCTCGACGATGTGCAGCAGAACCGGGTGAAGGGCGCGGTTCTCCTCAGTTATTTCGCGTACAACATGCCGTACTACCTCTTCACCCAGATCCTCCCGATGGCCGTGCTGATCGCCACGCTCGCGACCTACGGAATCATGGCCAGGCAGAACGAGATCACTGCGATCAAGGCCACCGGCATCAGCATTCACCGGGCCGCGGTCCCGGCACTCGTCATCTCGGCCCTCGCCACAGCCGTCATGTTCATCGGCAACGACGCACTCGTGCCCGCGACGCGCCGCCAGGCGCAGCGAGAGCACGACATCGTCAAGGGCCGGCCGCCCCGCTCAAACTCCGCCCTGGACCGCCGGATGGCTCTGGGATCCGACGGGCGGTTCTACTCGTACAACCAGATCGCCCCGTCCACCGACGCCGGAAGCGTGATCTTCCGCGGCTTGTCCGTCATTGATATCGACCCCAAGACCTGGACGCTGCGGGAGCACCTGATGGCCGACGAAGTCCGGTGGGACGGCAAGGTCTACGAGCTTTCCCGAGGCTTCCGGCGGACTTTCACCGGCGGCTCCGCGGCGGATCGGGTGATCGATACGGTTCGTTCGGCTGAGATCGACCCGCCCACCTACTTCAGGAAAGAGGAGCGAACCGCGGAGGAGCTCTCGTTCACCGACCTCGAAGCTCATATTGAGGCCATCGAGGGACTCGGGCTCGACGGCACCTCTCTCCGGGTTGGCCTGCACCGGAAGATTTCCTATCCCGTCATGTGCCTGGTCATGGCTTTTGTAGGACTCCCCTTCTCGATGTTCGTGGGCAAGCGGGGCGCGCTTTTTGGCGTGGGCATCGCCTTGTTCCTGGCCGCCTTCTATCAGGTGGGCTTCGTGTTCTCCGAAGCCCTTGGGAAGTACGGCTACCTCCCGCCGATCCTCGCCGCCTGGGCGCCCAACCTCGTGTTCGTGGCCCTCGGATCTCTTCTCGTGCTGAGTCTGGATACCTAAGCCGCGCGTCTCAGGTTCAAGCGATGCCCACGATCGAGTCGGCCTTCGAGTTCCTGTTCAAGTTCCGCCCCTCCATTTTTGAAGCCGGAAACGTCTCGGTCGCGACCTCGAGATGGGCTCCCCTCGTCATCGCCGGCCTTGGCCTCGCGCTCGGCCTCTCTCTCTGGAGTTACCGGCGTCTCGGCTCCCGCGCGAAGCTCGGCCGCGTCGACCTCGGTCTTCTCGTCGGCCTCCGCGTTATGGCCCTTTCCTTGTTGGGCGTGTCCCTGCTCGAGCCGATCCTGCGCGTCATGACGGTCGCGAAGCAGCAGAGCTTCGTGGGGGTTCTGCTCGACGACTCACAGAGTCAAACGATCAAAGACGACGATGGACGAGCCCGGGCGGAGTTCATGCGCGAGCGTCTCCTCAGTCCCGACGGCGATCTTCGTCGAGCGCTGGAGGACAAGTTCAAGGTTCGCTTCTTCCGCTTCTCCGAATCGGCCGAGCGCCTGCCCGGCGGCGGCGGGCTTGATCTTTCGGGAAGCCGGACCAACCTCGCGACCGCTCTTCGCCGAGCGCGGGAGGAACTCGCCGATGTGCCGGTATCGGGCCTGGTTCTCGTGAGTGATGGCGCGGATAACGTGGCGGGGGCCTTGAGTGAGACTCTTCTCGACCTTCGCAATCGCCAGCTCCCCGTCTTCACCATTGGCCTCGGCCGGGAGCGCTTCACGCGGGACGTGGAAATCACCCGCGTCGAAGTCCCCGCTTCGGTGCTCCAGGGGAGTTCCGTGGTGGCGAGTCTCGCGATCAAGGCCGCGGGCGCCTTTCGGGTCCCGCTCAAGCTCACCGTCGAAGACTCGGGCCGGATCCTCTCGGCTCTCGATGTCGAGGTAAGCGCGGCCGATTCCTCCACGGTCCGGGTGGCGATCCGCGCCGACGAGCCCGGGCCCAGGCTGCTCAAGTTCAAGGTCGCGCCGATCGAAGGCGAGCAGGTAGTGGAGAACAACGAGTTCGATGTCGCCATCGACGTGCTCGGCCGCCGGGAGAAGATTCTGTACTTCGAGGGCGCCGCGCGATTCGAGGCGAAGTTCCTCCGCCGGGCCGTGGAGGACGACAAGAACCTCCAGGTGGCGACACTCGAGCGGACATCCGACAACAAGTTCATCCGTCTCGACATCGATGATGCCGAGGAACTCGCGGGTGGTTTCCCGCGCAACCGCGACGAACTCTTCGCCTACCGCGGTCTGATCCTTGGCGGCGTCGAGGCGAGCTTCTTCACCGTCGACCAGATCCGCATGCTGACGGACTTCGTCTCCCAACGCGGCGGCGGCCTTCTGATGCTCGGGAGCGAGAAGTCCTTCGCAGAGGGTGGATACGCGGGCACCGCCGTGGCAGAGGCCCTGCCCGTGGCCCTCGATGCCGCCGACGTTGCCCGCTCCCCCGCCGCCGAACCGCCATTCCAGTGGCTCAAGGTCAACGTCACGCCGCTTGGCGCGGCCCAGCCCGTGACTCAGCTCGCGGCGAACGCGGCCGACAACGAGGCGCGTTTCGAAGCCCTGCCGCCGCTCTCCTCGGTCAACAAGGTCACCCGAGTAAAGCCGGGCGCTTCCGCGCTCCTCGCCGGTTCCAATGAGGGGGGCGAGGATCGCGTGGTCCTGGCCTTTCAGCGTTATGGCCGCGGGCGCGCTTTCGCCTTTCCGGTGCAGGACTCCTGGCGGTGGCAGATGCATGCCGACGTGGCGGTGGACGACGCGTCCCACGAAACCTTCTGGCGACAAATGTTGCGACAACTGGTGAGCGGCGTAGGCGGGCCGGTGAGCGTGGCGCTGTCTTCCGGACTCGTCTCACCGGGGAGCACGGTGTCGATCACCGCCGATGTATCCGACGAGACGTTCATCCGGGTCAACGACGCTGTGGTAACCGCCACGATCCAGAAACCGAACGGCGAGGTGCGGGAGCTGGCCCTTCACTGGACGGTCGACAAGGACGGCGAGTACGCCGCCGAGTTCCGCCCCGATGAGCGCGGTGTCCACGAGATCCGGGTCGCGGCAAGACGCGCGGGCAAGACCCTCGGCGAAGACATCTCCCACGTGCGGGTCGACGACCTGCGCATGGAGTTCCGGGGCGCGGAGATGAAGGCCGATTTGCTGCGCCGGATCGCCACGGAAACCGGGGGACGCTTCTACACTCCAAAGACGGCCTCGCAACTCACCGAAGACCTCGCGTACTCGCCCAGTATGGCGTCGGTGGTCGAAGAGAAGGAGCTTTGGGACATGCCTGTCCTCTTCCTGGGGATCCTCATGAGCCTGTCGACGGAATGGTTGTATCGCAAGTATCGGGGGCTGGCGTGAGACGGAGTCTGATACGGGTCGCCGCGGGGGTCGGGCTTCTCGCCATGGCAGCCTCCGCGCGCGCCCAGGAGACCCACCTCCTCATCGTCGCGGGCCTCGGCGGCGAACCTGCATACGCGGAGTCGTTCCGGGGCTGGTCGTCCGCCCTTCATGCGTCGGCCGAGAAACGCCTGGGCATTCCCCGCGCGAACATCACGTATCTCACCGAGGATCCCGCGAAGGACGCGCCTCGGGTGGACGGGAAATCCACCCGCGACGAAGTGGCGAAGGCCCTGTCGAGGATCGCGACACGGGCGCGACCCGGCGACACCGTGGCGGTGATCCTGTTCGGTCACGGAAGCGGCGCAGGCGAGGAGGCCCGCTTCAACCTCCCCGGTCCCGATGCGAGCGCTTCCGACTTCGCGACCTGGCTTGTTCCCTTCGCCCTTCAGCGTGTCGTGTTCGTGAACGCCGCATCCGCGAGCGGCGACTTTCAGAAAGTGCTCGCGGGGAAGAATCGCGTGGTCCTCACCGCGACGAAGAGTTCGCAGGAGAGAAACGAGTCGATTTTCGGCCGGCACTTCTCGGAAGCGCTTTCCGGGGAGGCAGCGGACATCGACAAGAACGGGCAGGTGTCGATCTTCGAGGCCTTCGAATCGGCCCGGGCGCAGGTGGCGACCGAATATCAGCGCGACCGACGCCTCCTCACCGAACACGCCGTCCTCGAGGATGGCGCCGCGGGGGGTCTCGCAAAGGCCACGTTCCTCGGCGGGAAACTCGGCGACGCTGCAGATGGGGCCGAACCTCCCGGCGACCCGGTGACGGCCGGACTCATCAAGGAGAGGCGCGCGCTCGAGGACAGGATCGAGGCGCTCAAGGCCACCAAGGAGACGATCCCCATCGAACGTTACGAGCAGCAGCTCGAGCGGCTCCTTCTCGACCTGGCGATGAAGAACGAGGAAATCCGAAAGAAGCAGGGGGGCTTGAACGAATGACACGCCGCAACGCGGTCACGCTGTTCGCCTCTCTCGCGGCAATCGCGCTTGCCATCGGCGCGTGGGCACTCCAGCCGCCCTTTCCCTCACCCGGTTCGCGCGTTCCACCGGTGACGTTTCGTCCGCCGGTGAAGCTCTCCGCGATGGAAGCGCTTCGGCGGGGCCAGTATCCACGAGCCCTCGAGGCGGGTCGCGAGGACCTGGCCCGAGAGCCCGGAAGTGTGCCCGCACTGACCACGCTCACCAGGACGCTCCTCGAAACCGGGGCGCACGCCGAGGCCGAAGTCACGACGCGCGCGTTCATCTCCGGGTTACCGAGATCGGCCGATGCTCAGAACCTCCTCGGCGACGTTCTGGTGATTCGCGGAAGACGAACCGAGGCGGAGGCGGCCTATTCGAAGGCAATCTCGGGACGGGCCTCGACCGCCCTCGCCGCCGAGGCCTCCCTCGGAGTCCTGCTCTACGAACGGGGCTTTCGCGCCGAGGCCAACACTCGTTTCGAACGTCTCATCTCGGCTTACAACGCGGGCCGCGCAACCACCGCTTCCGACCTGATCGCGGTGGGTCGGGCCTGCCGCTACATTGGCATTTCGAACCCGGATGCCTTCAAGGATGCGCTCAAGGCGTTCGATGAGGCCGCCGTCCTTGATGAAACCCACGAGGCACGCGTCCGCATCGGAGATCTCTTTCTCGAGAAGTTCAACGGCACGGAGGCTCGGAACGCCTTCGATATCGTGCTCCGCGCGAACCGCGACCACCCCCAGGCCCTGCTCGGCCTCGCTCGTGCCCGCGACCTCGACGGCGAACGCGGCGTGCCCGACCTGATCGATTCAGCTCTTAAGACCAACAAGAATCTGACCGAGGCGCGTGCTTACCGCTCCGGTCTGTTGCTCGCCCTCGAAGACCTCAAAAAAGCCCGGGAAGAGGCGGAGACCGCCCTCGAAGCGAACCCGACCTCGCCCGACGCCCTCGCGGCCCGGGCCGCGGCTCAATATCTCGCTGGCGACACAACCGGCTTTGCGGCAACGCGTCGGCAGGCGGAGGCCCTGTTCCCAAAGAGCGCCGACCTCCTCGTCACCGTGGCGGAGGCCGCAGTGCGCAATCGCCTGTACCGCGAGGCCGCCCAACTCGCCGCTGAGGCCTTGAGCCTTGATCCGCAGTCCTGGGCCGCCCTCGCGAGCCTGGGTCAGAACCAGCTGCGGCTTGGCGAGATCGAAGCGGCTCAAAAGAACCTCGGTCGATCGTTCGCCGGCGACCCGTACAACGTGTGGGTGAAGAACACACTCGACCTGCTCGACACGTTTGTGAACTACACCACTATTGAGACCGGAATCTTCCGCCTGTTCCTGGACAAGAAGGAGGCCGGGGTCCTCGCTCCGCCCATGACTGCCCTCGCCAAGGAGGCGATGCAGGAACTGGGGACGCGCTACGGCTACACGTCCTTGGAGCCCATCCGGATCGAGGCCTACCCGTCCCACGCGGACTTCTCGGTTCGCACCGTTGGTCTCGCCGGTCTAGGTGCGCTCGGGGTCTGCTTCGGGCCCGTGGTGGCGATCGATTCGCCCCAGGCGCGCGAGCGCGGCGCCTTCAACTGGGGCTCCACACTGTGGCACGAACTGGCGCACGTGGTGACCCTGAGTGTTTCTAAGAATCGCGTGCCCCGCTGGCTCACCGAGGGCATCTCGGTCCACGAGGAACGGCGCGCTCGGCCTGGATGGGGCGACGATCTCTCGCTCGAGTTCATTCTCGCGTTCAAGCAAGCCGAGATTCTTCACCTGCGCGACTTGAACAACGGTTTCCTGCGCCCCAAACACCCCGGGCAGGTGAGCCTTTCCTACTATCAGGCCTCGCTTGTCGTCGAACAGATCGAAGCCCGGCATGGCATCGCCGGCGTTCGAAGCCTCCTCAAGGCGTATGGCGAAGGCGCTTCCACCGACACTGCTTTCGAGAGCGCCCTTGGCCGCACCGTCGATCAGGTGGACGAAGAGTTTCAGACCGCTCTCAAGGCGCGGCTCGCCAGGCCCGCTTCCGTGATTCGTGCCGCCGAGGCTTCGGAGTCCCGCGACCGTCCGCCGCAACCGGAGACCCGCGCGTCGCTCGAGGCCCGCATCGAAAAGAACGACGACGACTTCATCGCTCACGCTCTTCTCGGCCGCCTCAACCACCGCGAGAAGAGGTTCGACGAGGCCCTGCGCCACCTCGAACGCGCGGCCCGACTGTGGCCGGAGTCCGCGGGTGACGAGAGCCCCTACTTCCCCATTGCGGAGATCAAAGAGTCGCGGGGCGATATCGAAGGAGCGATCGACGCACTACAAGCCCTCGTCGCGCGAAATGAGAATCACGACGCGGCGAGGACCCGGCTCGCGGCCCTCCTGGAGGCGAGGGGCAAACCGGCCGAGGCGCTCGCGGTCCTCGAGTCGTCCATCTTCATCTATCCCTTCGACCCCGCACTGCACGATCGGCGCGCCGCCCTCGCGACAAGACTTCAGCGGCCGGCGGTCTTGCGGGATGCCCGACGCGCCATCATCGAACTCGACCCGGTCGACAAGGCCGAGGCGTACTTCCAACTCGCACTCGCCGACCTCGACGCCGGAGACCGAGCCGCGGCCCGGCGCAGCATCCTCCGGGCCCTCGAGATCGCCCCTCGTTTTGGCCGTGCACAGGAATTCCTGCTAAAGATCCACCGGGAGGAGAGCAAACCATGATGCCGCGCCGGGCCTTCGCCATCACGCTCCTCGTCGCGGCCACCCTGGCCCACGCCGCCGATGTCCCGGCTCCTCCCGACGTTCCTTATGAAAACGCGCCTTTAAACGGCAAGTTCACGTTCGCGCGAGTGAAGTTCCGCCCCTCCGAATGGGGCCCGGGGCGCTACGAGTGGGGCCTCGATCTCAAGTGGAATCACGACTACCCGCGGGCCGAGCAGCATTTCATGAAGATCCTGCGAGAGACCACCACGATCGACCCCAACGACGATGGCGTCATCGTCGGCCTCGACGAGCCCGCGTTGTTCGACTATCCGATGATCTACGACTCCGACCCCGGTTACTGGCAGCTCAACGAAAAAGAGACCGAGAATCTCCGCGTCGAACTCCATCCCTTGGACTGCGTATCCTTCCTCAATCCTGGACAGGACCAACGTCGCCGTACCGACCTTCAAATAGGTCAC
>JANNJB010000767.1:0-2550 GCA_031405615.1 Vicinamibacteria bacterium
CCTGGGAGAGCGAATCCCTGGCCCACCTCGACAGCGAGCTCTATGGCCAGTTCGATCTGGCAGAACGCCTGGGAGCCATCCGGGCGAAGCTGGGCTACCTGCATGATGCCGGAGCCACTTTTCTCGGACTGTTGGATACCCGGAAGAGCCGGGGCCACGGCGGGTGCGTCGCACTTGGACCCGCAACGATGGAATCGTGTGCTCCTTACCCGCCTCGCGAACCGCGAACTCGCAGACGGACTATTGTGACTCGCTCTCGGAATCATCGCGCTCGCCCACCGCCATCCCGTTCCCGGATCGCCTCCGCGTGGCCACCTCGCAGTCGCCGCCGGTGTTCTTCGGCCATGGATTTCTTGACCCCTGTGTTTCTTACCGGCTCGGACGGGAGAGCCAGCAACTGCTGGCTGGCCGACGCCAGTTGCGAGATGTCTCGGACTGGCTCCATCGCCATTTCCTGGACGCCGCGCCGGCGCCGGCGAAGCCGCTGGCCGTGGACGCGCCGTTTCGGTTGCCGCGAGTCGCCTGAGCTCGCGGTCGGTAACGGGAGTTCGCGCTAGGCCCCCGCTTTGCCCTCAAACGGAGTTGGCACTTGCCGGCCGCTATCCGACGGCCGGCGGCGCGCGGGGGTGACGTCGTCTGCCTGAAGCTTGGCCCGCGTCAGCGGGCCTTCGCTTCAGGCAGACTTAAGGTGTTCGCTCCACACTTGCGGCGTTCAAGATCATGGCTTCCCGCATTCTCCTCATCGAAGACGACAAGAACCTTGGCGAGCAGATCGTCACGCATCTCACGCGCGACGGCTTCGAGGTCTCCTGGATTCAGGACGGTCATGCGGCGCTCGACGCCGACCCGAAACAGCACGATCTCGTGGTCCTCGACCTGATGCTTCCGGGCGCGCACGGGCTCGACATCCTCAAGATCTACCGTGAGACCGCCGAGACGCCGGTGCTCGTCCTCTCCGCGCGCAACGAAACGTCGACCAAAGTCCGCGCGCTGGCTCTGGGGGCCGACGACTACGTCACCAAGCCTTTCTGGCCCGAGGAGCTGCTGGCGCGGATCCAGGCCAGGCTTCGCCGTCCGCTGCTGCACGCGGCTGAGGTCGTCGAAACCGGAGCCTTGCGCATCGACCTCGCCGGGCGCACGGTTATGAACGCGGGCCAGCCGGTGGAACTCACGAAGATCGAGTTCGACCTCCTCGCCGCTCTCGCGCAGCGCATCGGCTCCGCGATCACGCGCCAGTCCCTCGTCGATCGCGTGCTCGACCCGGATCGCGAAGGCACGAGCCGCACCCTCGACGTTCACTTCTCGCGCGTGCGCAAGAAGCTCGGCGCCGAGGGCGCCCGCATCGCCACGGTCTGGGGCGTCGGCTACCGGCTTCTTCCGTCGTGACTCTGCGCACCCGCCTGCTGCTCGCCCTTGCCGGGTCGGGCCTCGCCATCCTCCTCGGCGGCTTCGTGGCCCGCGACATCGCGATCCGGTATGCGAGCGAAGCCTCGATTCAGAGCTCGCTCGAGGCGCGCCTTGGCGCCCTCGACCGCGAAACCTGCGAGTCCGGCATGGACTTCATGCGTCGCGAGTTTCGTCCGCGACCCGACGGCGGCGACGGACCTCGACCCGGGGACATGGAACCGCGGATGCGGCCGCGGCCGGGCGGCGGAGGTTTCGGCGGTCCGCCTCCGGAGGGCATGCGCGAACGCGGCGGCCCTTTTGGCGGACCACGAATGACGCGCGTGTTCTTCTACGACGCGAACTTCAATCCCCGTCCTCCGGGCGCCCCCTCATTTCCTGAATCCGCGAAGATCCGGCTGCGGCGCGGCGACGCGTCCGCCAACGGCCGGGAAGAGGGCGGTTTCTTCGGAGCGGTCGCCACGCCGTGGCCGGGAGGAGTCTGCGCCTACGCTCTCGCCGTCATGCCGACGCCTCCCCCGCTCGCCGCGTTCACATCGCTCATCATGGGCGCGCTGCTCCTGATCGGAGCGCCGGCGATAGCACTCTGGTTCGCGCTCACCAAGCCGGTGGCCCGGCTGCGCGCACTCGCCGATGACGTCCGCACCGCCGCCTCGACGCACTACGAGAGTTCGGTGCCGGTTCAGGGCAAGGACGAGATCGCCGAGCTGGGTCATGCCTTCAACGAAGCGTCGGCGGTGGTCCGCGCGCACGTGGCCGAAGTCGAACGGCGAGAGAAAACACTGCGCGATTTCGTGGCCCACACCACGCACGATGTCGCTCTGCCCCTCTCGGTTCTCCTGGGCCACGTCGCGACGCTTCGCCAAAACGCCGGAGCCTCGGGGTCGGAAGCAACGGTCGCTGCGATCGCGCAGGAAACTCAGTACATCTCCTCGCTTCTCGCGAACCTCGAGGCGGTGGCTCGTCTCGAGTCGGATGCGACCCTTCACGAAAAGCATCCCGTCGATCTCGCCGCCCTGGTCGAGCGAGTGGCCGTGCGACACCGCGGCGTCGCTTCGAGCGGGGGCCACTGCATCCCGCTGGCCGAACGGCGCCTGGTGGTGGTGGTGGATTTCTTCGTGCCGGGCGTGCCGGAGGTGGCGCGCG
>JANNJB010000768.1:0-12494 GCA_031405615.1 Vicinamibacteria bacterium
CGGCCAGCGGCAGGATGTCGTCGCGCCGCGCGCGCAACGGGGGAATCGAAATCTCGATGACGGAGAGCCGGAAGAAGAGATCCTCGCGGAACTCCCGCGCCGCCACCATCGCCTTGAGGTCTCGGTTCGTCGCGGTGACCAGGCGCAGGTCGACGGTTCGCGTTTCCGTGCCGCCGACCCGATCGAACTGCTTCTCCTGAACCAGACGGAGGATTTTGGGTTGCAGCGAGAGGGGAAGTTCCCCGATCTCGTCGAGGAAGAGCGTGCCGCCCTGAGCCATTTCAACCCGGCCCAGTTTTCTCGCGTTGGCGCCGGTGAAAGCGCCCTTCTCATGACCGAAGAGTTCGTTTTCGAGCAGCGACTCCGGGATCGCCGCGCAGTTGATGGCGACGAAGGGGCCCTTGGCGCGAGCGGAGAGCTGATGAACCGAACGCGCGAGGAGTTCCTTCCCCGTTCCGCTTTCGCCCAGGATCAGGACCGTGGTGTCGGAGGGAGCCACGCGCTGCACCTGCAAGAGCGCGTCCTTCAAGCCCTCGCTGGTCCCCACGAGGCGAGGAAGCGACATGCGCTCCTGAAGCTCCTCCTCAAGGAGGAATGCGCGGCGCTTGAGGCGACGCCGGTCGAGGGCGCGATCGACGAGGAGCACGAGATGGTCGGTGTCGACCGGCTTGGTGAGAAAGTCCGAAGCGCCCTCGCGGATCGCTTTCACCGCATCCTCGATGGAGCCGAACGCGGTCATGACGATCACGTCGGTTTCGGGGCCGGCCTTGAGGGCCGCCTGGAGTACGTCGAAGCCGCTGCCCGCCGGAAGCTTGAGGTCGGTGAGCACCACGCCGAACGTCGTCCGGGCCAGCGCCCTTTTGGCCTCGTAGGTGTCGGCACTCGCCTCGACGGTCAGACCGTGACTGCGAAGGGTCTCGGCGAGGGCGTTTCGAAGGGAGTCCTTGTCTTCGACGATGAGGACGTCTATCAAGGGAGGGAGGGAAGACGAACGGCTAGCGCAGCCAACCAGCGGGCACGCCGGCGCGGCGGGCCTCGTCTTCGAAGGCGGCGATGCTGGCTCGCGCGGCGGCCACCCCGCCCTTCAAAACCTCGATCTGCTTGTTCATTTCCGCGAGCCTGGCCTCGCGCTTCTGAAGGCGCATGGGATCCTGGGCATCGGCGGCGGATAGCGGGGCCACGTCGGACCGGAACGCGGCCTGGGCGCGTTGCGCCAGTTCGAGGTCTTTCTGCGCGGAAGCAAGGCCGGTTCTCAGTTCCGCGGCACGCGTTCTCCAGATCGTCCGCTGTTCATCGGCGGAGGGCGTTGCCTGCGGCGCGGGAGTGCTGGAAGCCTCGGCGGGGGCGGCGAGTTCGGTCACGTTCGCGTTACCGGCCCGGGTTGCAGCATCCCCTTCGGTGAGGACCTTGCCCGGGGTCGCGACTTTCGCCCGACGGGCCTTCTCTTTCTTGGCGGCCGCAGCCAGGCTCTGCGCGGGGCTGGTGGATGCCAGCAGGCCGATGACCACGCCGAGGGCGATGAGCCGCATCGGAGCAATGTCGTGTCGACGGGCGAAAGCGATCCTCATCGCGGGGTCGTGAGCTGAGTGATCCGATCACTGAAGGTCCGAATATCCGCGGCGCCCGGGGAGAGACGGACGTACTCCCGATACGACGCAACGGCCTCGGCATTGCGCCCCAGGCGATCGAATATGCGGCCTCGTTCGCGGTGGAGGAGGCCGGCGTTCGCATCCGCGCGCAGGCCCTCATCGATCACGGCGAGTGCCTCCGAGGGGCGGTTCTGCCGCATCAGGACATCGGAAAGAAGAGCCCGGGACAGATTCGCCTCCGGCATCTCGGTGAGGATCTCGCGGTATTGTTGGGCGGCGCCGTCGAGGTCGTTTGCCGCTTCGAGCGCCCGCGCAAGGTTCTGCTTCGGGGCGAGGTCGTTGGGCTGCAAGGCCACAATCCTCGCGAGATGCGGCCGCGCCTTCGCCATGTCGTTGGCCCTGAGGTGCAGATTTGCCAGCTCCTTGAGGTTGGCGAGGTTCTGAGGGTCAAGTTGGAGCGCGGCCTCGTAGGCCTGGATCGCCTCGACGCTGCGACCCGCGCGGTTGAGGGCCTTTGCCCACTCCGCGGTGTAGCGAACATTGGCAGGGTCAAGTCCTGCGGCGGTCTCGTACTCGATCAGACCGTCGGACGTAGCCCCAGACTTTTCAAGCGCCTCGGCCAGCCCCAACCGGTAGCTGGCCTTGTTTGCGGCCGCCACCGCCTCTCGAAGAAGCCGGATCGCGTCGGGAAAGTTCCCTCCGCGCATGGCGGCCATGCCGGCCGTATATTCGGCGAGTCCCGGTTCCATGGTAGCGACGACAACCGGAGGCACTGAGGCCTGCCTGACCGGCGCCGCCACCTGTGTGGGGTTTGGGGTTGCCTCAGCGTCTTGAACCACGCGCCATGCCCCGAACGCGACGCCGAGGGTCAACAGGACCAGGATGAAGGGCACGAGCGGACTCTGCCCTTCTTCACCGTCGCGCCGGACGACGATGCCGGGCTTGCCCTTCCTCTCGGCCGGTGCGGCGGCGGCCGTTGGATCTCCCGCTTTTACGCCTTCAAGGGGCTCGCCGCACTTGACGCAGAACTCCTTGTCGAGCCGGTTCCTGGTCGAACACTGAGGGCACGTTCGGAAGTTAGGCTTCATTTGGACCTGAAGCGTAATCCCGAACGCACCCTTTTGGAAAGCCCTGTGGAGAGATTCCGGACCGGCCCGTTAGGGGTCGGTGCGGCAGACGGAGGAGCCGATTCTGTAGGGTACCGTCGTAGACGCAAGGCTCAGGTAGGCGGGAGAGCCGGGCGCCAGCCCGAGAGTCACCAAGCTGCTGGAGGTGGGAGTTGTCTCGCCAGGAGGGGCTACCCCTGGCGGGGGAGGCGCATTCTGAGCGTTCAAGCCCTGGTCAATGACCAGGTTTCCTTCACCCGAAACTCGGATCGCGTTGATCTTGGTGCCCTCGAGCGTTATGAACGAGTCGTCTCCGGTGGCGTTGAGATCGAAAGCCTCCTCGGGAACCCCGGCCACCGTGCTGATGCCGCGAAGCGCAACGAGAACGCTGTCGAATCGTGACGCGCAAGGCGGAGGCGGCTGGGGCGGGTTGAACTTCACACCCGCGTAGAAGACAACCGGCGTGGGCGGTAACGTAGTTCCGGCGAACGCTGTCGCAGGCTGGACTGTCCCTCGAAAGCCGGTGTCGAAGTTCCGGGCGAAGATGTTCGAGCGAACGCCGTTGGTGTCCCGGAAGGCGTACGCCTTGAAGGGCTTCGACGCCTGGATCGCTACGCGACGGTCATGCCCGGATTCGGCGTACACCAATACGGTCGGGGGTACCGCGGTGTCCGGCCAGTCCTGCAGAATGCTGAGGGCGGTTGCGAAGGGCTGGTTGCCGTCGGCGCCCGCATTGACCTCAAAGAACGCGTTCGTCGAGTTGAAGGTCGCTGTGGGTGAGGGTGGGTTCGAAGCATCGAACCTGAAGATCCGGCCGTGGAGATCGGGGAAGTAGACGGTCTTGACCTTCGCGGAGATCGGGTTGCCAATAAAGCGGTAGCCCGAGGGGCTCTTTTTATCGGCATCCTCGGCGTAGTAAACCGGCGACGCCACCAGGAAGTTTGTCAACACAGGTAGCGGCGGAGTCACCACCGGCGGCGCCACGGGGGAGCCATCGGCCACGTCGTGCGCCCTGATGACGTTGCCGTTGAGGGCATTGAGGACGAAGAAAGTCTTGCCCTCGCCCACTACGTCCGAGTAACCGGAGCCGGTGAACAGGACGAAGTCGGCGCCGCCATAATTTGCGGCGGTCACAAACCCGACAGCAGGCACCGACCAAGTCTCCCCCATCTTCGCGTACCTAGGCTCCAAACTGTCAGGGTTGCCGCGATTCCAGACCACGATAGGAGGTTCGGTGTTCAAGGAGTGCTTCGTGAAGGGCCCCGGGGTCGTGACATCGAGGGCCGTGTAGTGCTTGCCGCCCTGCCCGCGTCCGAAATAGAGGAGGGTGCGCCAAACCCCCGTGAAAGAAACGCCACCAAAGGACACACCGCCGGGCGCCGGCACGAAGACGTCCGAGAATCGCACAGGTGACGCGAGGAGATACTGTTTGTTGGCACGGCCTTGCGGACGCACCAATGCGGGAAGCTTGTTGAGGAGGTCGTAGGGAACGAAGGCCCACAACTCCTCTCCGCCATTCTCGGGAGCGAGCACACCATCTTTACAATCGACGTAAGGTGCGATGACCGCCGCCGAGTCGATTGTGGTGGGACAAGGACCCGCCCTGAAGGCATGAAGTCCCTGGTTGGTAGCGTGGTAGATAACGCTCATAACCGGCTTGATGTCGGGAAGTTTGGCCGCGGTCGTCTGGGCAGCGGCATTTGTCGTTTTATCCGGGTTCCGAAGGCCGAGGCCATTCATGACATGGTCGACCGGCACTCCCGTCGGGTTGAGACCGTCGCGGTAGCGCTTGTACTCCACCACACCAACGGCGCCCACAGCCGCCACGGGACCGGCGACCAGCGGAGGCGTGACCACGCCCGGGGCCGCGAGCGTGGACTCGGCCAGAATCCAGGGACGCACCACGTACTGCAGTTGCTTCAGTTCCGCGGCCGGACCGCTGTTTCTGCGGATTGGTACCACACCGTTGGCGAAAACGCGCGCGCCGGCGATGTAAGCGAGAATGATCTCGCGGGCTTCGCGCTTGGCCCTGAGGAGGATGTTTGCGGTGGTGGTGGGGGACTTGCAGGCATCCGGGATGTCAGCAACCACCGTACCTTGACAGGCGCCCGGCACCGCGGCCTGAACCTGGGCAAGCGTCGTCATTGTGTTGAACCCCATGGCCAGATCAAGAAGACCCGCGATGGTGTCGGAGTTTGGCGCCACCTGGCCCGTGCTGCTCCCCGCCGTGGGCGGCCAGAGGGAGACGCGCCACATCGATGAGGGCCCAGTGAGGCCGCTCGGGGTATTCCTTGCGGCGTCACCAAACGCGGCGTTCACCAGGTTGCTGGCGGTGTAGTTGGTGTTTATCCCATTTGCAGAGGTCGTGAAGACGCGTCGTTTGATCCGGGCGATTGATGAATCCCTGATGTTCATCGGCGTGGCCGAACCGTGCAGCTGCGCGAAGAGGTACGGGGTGCCCACAGTCATACCAGCGGTCGCATCCGTAACACGATCCATAAGCTCCTGGCCAGCATCCCAAAGCGGAACCGTGATGTCGTCATCTGGATCCGTCGGCGTCCCACTGTCACCACGACGGAACGCATTCAGGTGGCCCTTGTAGTCAGGCAGTTCAAAAGTCGACTGCAGAAGGACCGGAACGGAAACGCTGTACCGCTCCTCGGGAAGGGCAGGGTCGGCGCCCGCCTCCGCGGCATATTCGAAGACCGTCTCGGTCACGGACTGCTGGTCGGAGAACTCGCCCGTGGCCGATCCAACGTCAATGGCGTTTTGGAGCGCCTGCTCGAGCTGGGTGGTGTCAGCTGCGGGGAGCGCATCTCGACAGGTGAGGCAGTTGTTGCGATCCGTCTGGGAGGGCGCGGTCGACCAGCGAGTGCTGGCCAGGTCGTCGGTGCCGGTGGACGGGCGGACCATACCGCTGCCCCCCCAGGCGGCGTAGTTGATTTCCGGCGAAACCGAGCCGCCAAAGGCGACCATGAACACTTCCACACGGCTCGCCGGGTCGACGATGTTCGCGCCGCCCGAGTCGGCGATTCCCTGACGGAGGACCTGCGCTTTGTGGGCCGTCCGGAGAGCGTTGTTGATCGGGGCGCCACCAGTGGTGGTCGAGCTTGGGCAGGTGTCGTCACCGTCGGTCAGGAAGATCACAAACGTCCGTTGTTTTACGGGCGTCTGCGTCGAAATCGTCGACCAAAGAGGCGGTTGAACGCCTGCGACGACCAGGTCCTTGTCCACCGCGAAGATCGTGCGCATGTCGATGAGGGTCTCCGCGATCGGCGTGAAGCCCGAAGCCCGAATCGCGTTGCCCGTGGACGCGCGCAGGCTGGCCACGCTCGCGTTGTTCGTGGTCGTGGGAATAAACTCGGGCAGAACGAAAGGGGCCACCAGGCTCAACTGGGAATTGACCGTGCAGTCGGCCAGGGGCGTGAGCGATTTGAAGCCGCCGCACGTTTGGCCGCCGTTGTTCCCTTTATTCCACTCGCCGCCACGGAAGTAGAAGCGTGCGGTGGTGGAGCCTCCTGTACAACCATTGTTTCCGAACCGCTGGATGTCAATGAATGGGGGGCCGGTGTAGCCCACGGCGTTGGGGTTGTTCCAATCGCTCGGCGTGGGGGGCGGCGTCCATGCACCCGCGACAATGGCCAAATCGGTCGAAACGCAGGGCGTGTTGTCGCTCCGGAGCCTGTAGAGGCGATTCACGCGGTAGGCGTCGTTGTACAAGGCGAAGAAGGTTGCGTTGGTGCCCGGCACGGCGGGCGGGGCCGGGAGCCGATCCACATGCTGGTCGGCAAGAGCCCGAGTAAAGCCCGAGAAGTTGAAGGCGATGTTTGCGGCGGCGGCGGTGCAAGGAACTTCCGGAGGCGTGGCCACGGTGGAGCAGGTGTAGACGAACTTGTTGCTGTTGAGCCCGGGCTGGCTGTAGTCGTTGCCCTCTTCGTAGCGCCCGAACTGGAAACTGACTTTCGTTTCGTTGTTCTTGATGATCTTCTTGAGAACCTGCTTGGCGCTTTCCAGCTTCGCGCGAGGGTCGTCACCCACGAGTTCAAGGGCCGCGAAGTTGGTGGCGTTGCCTCCGGCGACCGCGTAGGACGTCGCGTCGCGCATCGAGCCGGAACTGTCCAGGACGATGAGCGCGTTGTTGCGGATCTGCAGATCCAGGACCTCGAGAGGGTCGATGCCGCTGTTGGCCGCAGAGGCCGAGAACGCCCGATCGCCGAGATTCGCTATCAAGGCGACGCCCAGGCACAGGGCCAGGGTCAACGTGCGGCCGGTTGTGCGCTTGCCGACAGAACTCGAGTAACTATTCATCGTGTTTTCCATGGTGGTATACCTTTACAGCTACTTGAGTAGGCCGGATGCGGTAGCGGCGGTGCCCAGCGCTTCGTTGATCTGGCGACCTTCAGTAAGCGAAATGCAACCAGCGGTGTTACCGCCCGAAGCAGAGCCGCCCGCCTGACCCTGACGCGAGCCGCACGCTGATGGGTCCACACCGGTGGTGCCGGCCCGGCTCAAGAGCGTTTCTATGGTGTAGACCGCGCGATTGCTGGCCCCGAAGCCGGAGGTGTTGGCCGCGGCCGAGGTGTACGGCGCCACACCCTCGGACACGAGGATCAAGACAGTGCCGTCTGTGTAGTCTTCCAGCGTATTGGCGGCGTTCCACATCACCGGGCGACGCACCCAAAGGGTGAAGGCGCCATTCAGAGTCGCACCTCCGACTTGTGAGCGATACTCCTGAAGGCCACCAGCCGTGCCGTCGTCGAGCACAACGCCGTAGCCCATTCCGTACCCCCGTTCGTCGCACTTCCAGTTTTCGAAGTTTCTTGTGGCGGTGGTGAACGGAGCGGTGGCATTCGGTGCGGCCTCCGTGGTTCCATCCCAGGCCTGCGCGGGCCGTGCGGCGGGAAGGACCCCGTCCCAGGCAGGGAGCGCCATCAAGATGCTCTTGCCGAACTCGATGCCCGCCTCGGCGTTGAATTTCGCGGCTTCACTCCAGCGGTGGTTGGTCGAGATCTGCAGTTCCACCCCAGTGCTGTTGGAAAGCGCCAGCCCCATCGTGGTGAGCAGTACGAGAGCAAGGAGGGACAGGATGAGCGCGAACCCTGATTCGTGGGTGTTTCGTTTTGGCATATCTTCGATTCCTGGAAGGTTGAACGTGTGCGTCTAAAAGGCCGGTTTACTGCCAGCGCTTGGCCGGGAGGGGTTCGCTCATCAAAGCGATCTGGGCCGCCCGGGGAGAAATGCTGGTCACGAGGCTTCCTCGAATGGCCGTCACTTGATTTCCGGCGGCGAGGGTCTGACCCTGGAGTTGGTTCTCGCCCACCGTCCTGGCCCAGAGAGTGACCTCGACTTCGCGAACAACGTTGTCGAACGATGGAGGGACGATAGGGGGCGCATTGTCCTGCCATCCCGCGAACGTCCGGTACCGGATCTGCATGTCCTCAACGCCCCGGGCGACCGCCTGCCACGCCGGTCCCGGCGGCAGCGTCCCGAACGTCTGGGTTGTGCTATCGAACCCTCCGCTCTGCGACCTGAACAGGGTTGGGGTCCCATCAACATCCAGGCCGAGCCTGTAGATGATGCGGTCCATCCTCACGAACGAGTGCGGCGGCTGGTTGTTTGGAATCGCGGGTGGGGGCGGTGCTGGCGGACCTCCGGGATCTCCCGGGCATTTGTCGTTCCCGGGGAGGTAGAGGTCGCACGAGGCGTTAGCCACACTCGTGAACTGCGAGCCTTGCACTGCGTTGTTAAGACCCACCGCGAATTGAAACTTGTCGCCGCCAGGGGTTTGGGTGAGCATCGCCCACTTGGCCGCGCCGCTCGGGAAGAGAGCCAGCACGAAAATCGGCGGCGTGTAGCAATCCGGGATGACCCCTCCGACGACATTGAAGACAATGCTGTTACCCACCTGAGTCACGCGGACGGCTGGGCAGTCGTCAGTCTGGGCGCGGATCTCGAGGAGGTCAGGCAAACCGCCGCCAAGAGTCGCAACATCAGCAGCGGGACGGACTCCGGTCAACGCATTCCCTGCTGCGCCCGCGACACCCACCGCGTTCTGGTTCTCGGCAAAAGACTGCACCAGGTTCCCGAGCCCGAGGCCGGCCCGGTAGACGTCCTCCTGGATGCGCGTCATCGCGAGTCGAATATTCTGCTGGCGGTCCATTAGGGCCGGTTCCCGGCGGAACGAGCTCTGGCCCGAGGCCATGAGCCCCCACATGGAGCCGGTAATCACCAGAGTGACAACGAGCGCCACCATCAGTTCGAGGAGGGTGAAGCCGGCGTCTCGGCGGCGTTCATTTCTTGGCAGACTGGTCATCGTGACTTCCTTCCGGAGGTTTTGGGGGCGCATCACAGGCAACCTGCCGCAGTGCCGAGTGTGCAGGCACGGATGGTGGTGAGATCCGCGCGCGCCGAAATTCCACGAAAACCCCCCGGCTGCGTGCGTACCTGCAGGAAACGCATATTGGGATTGTTCAGGGTCTGGATCAGCCAGCGCGATTCGAACCGGCCGACGCCCTCAACCATCGTGACCCTGCAAAAGTTGGGCGGGTAGCACACATCGAGACTATCCGTTGGACTGTTGACGAGCTGCGAGAAGGGGGTGGACCGCAAGACCTCGAGTTCCTGGGACGCGAGCATGGTGGCCGCCGAGGCCCGATTGGCGACACTGTTCGACGTGGTCGCCGTGATCATGAGGTTGAAGATCGATGCGAGACCGAACATCAGGATCAGGGTCGCGACCAGGGCTTCGGAAAGTGTGAAGCCGGCTTCGCGGTTGGTGTTTGAGTTGCTGGACATGTGGTTTTCCATGGCGCTATTGAGCCCGCAGGACACGGCCGCCGCCCGAAATGAGCAGCCAACGCCGCAGGCCGGTCTGCCGGTCGATCAGGCAGACCCCGCGATCGCCGGTGGCCGGAGAATGAATGAAGGGCGTGGTCACGCTTCCGCCAGCCAACACCAGGGCATTGGGGGCGGCCGGCAGGGAAGCCACGCCATAACGGTCGAAACGAATGGCCGGTTGGTTCGCCGCGTACGCCGGAATGCCGGGGCAGTCGGCGCCATTCGCAGCGAACTCGACCTGATCGGGCAGATCGTAGCGTGTGCTGAGGACCGCGTTCGGAGCATTGAAGTCGATTCCCTGGCGGGTGAAACCGACGTTGCCCGCGGTAACCACCGCGATGGTGTCCTCAACGTGAATCCAGAACGTGTTGTTGTCCGCAGTCAGGAAGGTGACGCCCATCTGGGTGTTCCGCATGATCGCCATGTTGCGAGCCCTCTGAAGGGCGCTCGCGACAAGGTCCTGACCCGTTCGGATCCGGTTGGCTCGAACGTAGCCCGCGATACTTGGCAGGGAAACAGCGGCGGTAAGACCGATGATCCCAACCACCACCAGCAACTCCACCAGGGTGAAGCCGCGCGCGCGCGCTTGTTTCGGAAGAAGGGATACGGTCATGACGACCTCCTAGTTGCAAACGACGTTCCAACGGCAGTCTGTTTACGTAACTTCAATACTAGCAGCACGATTTCGGGTTTAGAGAGTACCGCGGCCCGTTGTGGCGGGGTTTGGCTCGTTACCACTTGTAGCGTTCTGTCTCGACTTCGGCCACCGGCATACTGCCTGGGTTCCCCGACCGACGGGGCGGGGAGCGAGGTCAAGCGTGCCTTGATGAAGGGTCAGGATCTTGAGGACCAGAGGCAGACCCAGACCGAGGCCGCCCGCCCGCGCGGACTCGAAAGGACGGAGCGCCTTCTTCACGTCGGCGAGCCCTGGTCCCGCGTCTTCGACGATCACGAAGGCATGAGTGGCATCCGCGCCGAGCTTCACGTCCACGACTCCGCCGTCGGCGGTGGCCTGGCAGGCATTTCGAACCACGTTCTCGATCGCGCGCTCGAGCAGATCCTCATCGCCTCGAACCCGCGTCTCGGAACCCTCGATGCGGATCTGGACCGGACGGTGGACGCCTTCGCGCGCGGCCACCCGCGCCACCATGCGGCCGAGGTCGAACTCGACATCCTGCACCTTCTCGGTCCGGATGAAATCGAGAAAACGATCCATCACCGATTGAAGCGTGCGGACTTCATCCACGATGGCCGTGGCGGACCCGCGCACGCGTTCATCGTCGAACTTCTCGAGCATCTTCGCCTGGGCGGCGATGGCGCCCCATCGAGTTGCGGACCTCGTGCACGATCCCCGCGGTCAATTCCCCGGCGCGGGCCATGGCCTCGCGGTCGCGAAGGATGGAGGCAAGGGCATTCTTTTCGCGGTCGAAGGCGGCGAGCCTCTCATCGTCCCGCCGACGCATACGCGACATCGCCTCTTCGTAGGCGCGCAGGGCCGGCATGCCGCTGTCCTCGGGGGGCGTTTCGCGGCCGAGAACCACGAGCACGAGGCCGGCGAGGGCGGTCAGGAGGATCAGGGCGTGTTGCGCGATCACATTGCGTTCGGTGGCGAGACGCGAATCGGCGGCGGTCTCGGTCAGGTGGATCAGGATCTGGCCGCGGTCGCCGTGGACCAGACCGAAGACGCCGAGGCGCGGGTCGGTGAGGCGGGAGGCAACCACGAGTTCGCCGGCTTCGAGACGACCCCGCGAAAGGGGATCGAGGTCCGAGGTCTGCAGGTCCTCGATGATGAGTTGGTCGAACGGCTCGATCCATGGCGCCACCAGAACCTCGCCGGGTGTGCCGCCCCGGGTGCGGACCCAGTCGGCGATCCGCGGCATCAACATCATGGCGCGATCGAGGGCCACGCTCTTTCGCTGGGTCTGGTGGTCGCCAAGACCACGGAGGAGCACCGTGAGGGAGACCAGTTCGGCCGCGACCAGCAGGGCCGCGGCGAGGAGCAGGATCAGACGGGGGGATCGCACGCGAGTCAGAACCTGAAGAAGGAGGCGTACCAGAGCAGGATGGCGTCTCCGCGGAAGAGAACGAAGATCGCCGAAGCCGCGAGAAACGTGCCGAACGGCAACTTGTACTTGCCAATCGAAACCGGCTCCTCGGGGAGGGCGCGCTCATCGGGGGTCGGCCCGGCGTCGGAAGTTTCCGTTCCGGGTTCGGGTTCGGGCTCGGGTTCGGGAACGGGGACGGGCAGGGGAGGGACCGCGCGAAGTCTGAAGGCCTGGACCAGACCGTAGATCATCCCCGAGAGACTCGCGAGGAAGACCGTCAGCATCAGACGCTGCACGCCGAGGAAGGCGCCCATCATCGCCGCAAGTTTCCAGTCGCCCTGGCCAAGGCCCTCGATGCCGCGAAGGCGCGCGTAACCCTCGGCCACGATGAAAAACGCCACGTACCCGAAGCCCGCGGCGAGGCCCGATTCCCGCCAGTCGACAAGCGCCCCCGGAAGGAGGGACCCGGCCATTCCGATGAGGATGCCCGGGAGGGTGATCACGTCGGGAAGGATCTGGTGATCCCAGTCGATGAGCGCCAGGATCACGAGAGCGGAGAAGAAGACGAGCAGAAGAAGAGTGAAGGGAAAAGGGCCGAAGTTCAAAACGATCAGTCCAAACCCGAGACCGTGCAGCGCTTCAACGAGGGGGTACCGGGCCGAAATGGGCTCGCGGCACTCGGCGCATCGCCCCCGCAGAAAGAACCAGGAGATGACGGGCAGGTTCTGCCATGGCTTGATCGCGGTTCCGCACTTCGGGCATCTCGACGCCGGGAAGACGACGGACTCCCCGAGCGGAAGCCGGTGGATCACCACGTTGGCGAAGCTGCCCACGATGAGTCCGAAAAGCAGGGCGATGGAGGCCGCGAGAATGGCGGGCGACAGGACGAAGCCGGGCATGTTGAGGAAAGGAGCTTA
>JANNJB010000769.1:0-3156 GCA_031405615.1 Vicinamibacteria bacterium
CTCGCGGTCGAGGGTGCTCGGTCTCGAGGAACTTCTCGTGACCCGCATCCTTGATTCGCTGCTGAAGAATCCCCCGCGCATCGTCGACTGCCAGACGCTTTTCTCGACCGAGCCGGGCCTGCGTGCTCCGTTCCTGGCCCGAGGATTCGATTCGGCGGCCCGGATCTACATGACCCTCGACCGGAATGCCTTTCGGGCCGGGGAGGGTCGACCACCCGCGGCTCTCCGCTCGCGGCCGACCCACCGCCTCGATCTGCGGTCGCTCGCCCGTCTGATCTTCGACGCCCACGAGGTGTCCCGGGCGAACGACGCCTCCTCGAGTTTCGACACGCTCGACTCCTGCACTCGAATCCTCCGTCAGATCATGCTCGACGAGGTCTGCGGCCCCTTCGATTCCCTGGCTTCGCGAAGGATCGAGCGTGACGGCTTGGCCCTCGCCGCCTGTCTGCTCACCTGGCCGATGCCGGGCGTGGCCCACGTGAGCGAAGTGGCCACCACTCCGGCGAGTCGCCGGAAGGGCCTGGCACGACAGTGCCTGATCGAAGCCCTGGAGAGCGCTTTCGGGCGACCGGCAGCATCTCACGCGACCTTGTCGGTCACCGCGTCGAACGTGGCGGCGCGCACGCTGTACGAATCGATCGGCTTCGTTTCGACGATCCACTACCACTCGCATGTCCTGCGGAACCCCCGCCGGTGATGAGCCTCATCCTCGGCGCCGGACTCACGGTCATTCAGGCGGCCAACATCTCTTCTCCGGCGCCTTCGTGGTCGTGCGCGTACATCGCGGAGCGACTCCCCCGCGCCCTTGCCCTGCGGGGCGACGACGCCGCTTCCGCGGAGCACACCCGCGACGCGCGCGCCCGTCTGGGGCTATCGGATGCGATATTGACCCGGGCCTCGAGTCTGGCCCTGGCGCGATCGATGTCGGCGACCCGCCTGGTCATGATTCGCTGCCTCGACCAGAACTCCACCACGACGGTTGAAGCTCAGGCTTTCGACACCGAATCCCCGTTCTCGGGCAGTCTGATCCGCGTCTCCGAGCCCCTCAAGGCCCTGCCGGCCCTGGTCGACGAACTCGCGCGGCAACTCGGTTCGGGAGGAGGGGGAGCCGGAGCCGGCCAGGGGTTCGAGCCCCCTTCGCCCAAGGCGCTCGTACGCGCCGGGCAGGCCCTGGGGCTTGCGAGTGCGGTGGAGCGAGCGAGGGGCCTTCGGCAGGCCCTCGCCGAGGATCCCGCCTCCATCGACTTGCGACTCTCGCTGGTCGAGACCCTGATCGCCGCCCGTGACTTCACGGCCGCTATCGAGGTGGCGGGGGTGAACCCTCAAGGGACAGCCGCGGCTGCTCCTCTGCGCCGGCTCCTTCGTTTTCAAGCGGCGGCGGCCTTGCTCGAAGTGGGACGTTATGCGGAAGCGCGGGACGCCCTCGAGGAACTGCGGCGGGAACGCGAAACCGCGGCGGTTCTCAACAACCTGGGTGTCGCTCGCTTCAGGTTGCGCGACGCGGACGCCTCGGGGGCATTCGAACGCGCGTCCTTCTTCGTCGATCATCGACAGGGGGACGTCTCCTTCAATCGCTCCCTCGCCCTGATCTTCGAGAACAAAGCCGAGCTGGCGCTTCCTTCGCTCGACGCCGCGTTGCGATCCGACCCGGCAGACGTGCGCAGTCGGCTGCTTCGGGTGTGGGCGCTTGGAATCCTCGGGCGCGACGCGGAGCGCGTCCTTGAATGGGACCGCCTCGTGGCTCGGGCTCCCTCGTTCGCGGCCCTCGGCACACCGGACCTCGGCCGAAGACTGGAGCGGATCTTCTTCTCCGAGAGGTCCCCCTAACCAATCCTCCGGAGTCGTCCCGAGCGCGGTTGATAAGATGGCCGAAGTGCGCCGCGCCATTGCCATTCTGATCCTGCTGGGCCTGAGTCTGCCCGGGGTCCGCGTCATGGCTGCGGAAGAGTGGAAGGAACTCTATCTCGACGCCAAGGAGAAAGATCTCAAGAACAACCGATTCGAGGAGGCCAGGCGGCGGCTGACCCAGGCCCTGGCCCAGAAGTCCGCGTCGAGCCTCGGCGAACGAACCTACTCCCTCGAGTTCTTCGACTACTTCCCGAACTACCTGCTCGGCCGGGCCTACATGGGCCTCGGCCGCCGCCAGGACGCGATCGCGAGTTTCAAGGCCGAGGAGCGCCAGGGCGTGATTCAGAAGAAGACGGCGGAGTACTCAGAGCTCAAGCGCCTGCTCAAGGAGGCGGAGGATCGGGAAAACCGCGAACTGGTCCAGACCCTGAGGCGGGAGTTCGAGAACGCGATGAACGAGGCGACCACTCTCGCCGACCGCGATCGCATCGACGACGCCATCACCAGCGCAGGAGAAGCGCGGGCAAGAGCCGCCAATCTTGACGCGGCCGCGCAGTCCCGGGTGAGCGCCTTCATCGAGGGCCTTCGACAGAAGCAGCGGGCCAAAGAGGCGGAGGCCCAGAAACAACGCGAACGCGAAGATCTCCAGCGCGACCTCGGGGAGGCGCGTCGCCTGCTCAATGCGGGCCAGTCTCGCGATGCCCTGGTCAAGTTCGCAGCCATCCTGAGCACGGATCCCGGCAGCGCCGACGCCCGCGACGGACAACGCGAGGCGCAGGGGAGAATTCTCGCCACCACCACGCGGGTCAACCGGATGAAGGACATGGAGATCGGACGCCGGCTGCTCGATGCGGGCGCTATCGACCAGGCGCTCCCCCTCCTCACCGAAGCCGCCGCGGATCCTTCGATCACCGAAGCAGTGGCCTTGCTCCGCCGCGCCCAGACCCTGAGCGCCGAGCGGGCGAGCCGGCTGGTGTTCGACAGGCGAACCTCCGAAATCCGCCGCGAGATCGCGAGCCTGATCGAGAAGGGCGACCAGCCCGGGGCCAGCAAGCGGTTGAACCTCCTGCTGGGCCTGATCCCCGGCGATGCGGCCGCCACGAAACAGCTCGCGGAAATCGACGAGAGGAACGCAAGGAACACGCTCGACGTCCTGCTCGGCGACCGCGAATTCCCCGACCTCGCTTTCGTCGCCCCCAAACAGCAGCTCACCGAGACCTACGAGGACACGATCACGGTGTCGGGAGTCGCCACCGACGACCGGGGCCTCGCGCAGATCACCTTCCGGTCGGGCGCCGCGGTGGTGGG
>JANNJB010000770.1:0-6420 GCA_031405615.1 Vicinamibacteria bacterium
TGCTCTCCACCTCGCTCTGCTCCTGAACCACTTCTTCTTCGTAGGAACGCACGGTAGCGTCGTAACCGAATTCGCGGCAAACATCCTGCGCGATCTCGATATCGAGAGTCTGGTTGACCGTCAGCATCAGACCTTTGCCGATGAGGTACTTGAGGATGTCCCGGTTCTTCGCGTCGGGCATGCGCTCCGAAAGTTCCTTGACCGTGACGCCCTCGGTGATCGTGATCGGACGCAGCGGCCCGGTCCACTTGGGCCGTTCCTGGGCGACGATCGGAGTGATCTCGCGCGTCCCCTTCTCCCGTGGCTGACGCCTCGCACCGATGCCGGGGCGATAGCCGCCCGGACGGCTGCCCGGCGAAGACGGCTGCGACGTGGGAGCCGAGGGCGAGCCGGGGCGGCCCGCGGGGCCGGTGGTCGAAGGGGCTTGCGCGCCGCGAACTCCGGGTGTGCCGCCCCGAAGCCCGGGCCGCTGCGGCGGAGCACCCGGCCGCGTGGCCACGCGGTGCTGACCGGTGGTTCGTGTGGGCGAGGCGATGGGTCGAATCGCGCGAATGACCGGAGCGATCGGTTTCAGCACCATGGGCGCTTGCGGCGCTTGAGGTTCACCGGGCGCCGAACCTTCAGGCTCGCCCGCATCGGCCGCCTTCGCCGCCGCCGCAGGACGTCCGATGGGTCGAAGGGGCGCGATCCGAGGCGTCATCCGAACAGGCGCGGCCGACGGGCCAACCGCAGGGATACCATCTCCCTCGATGCCGTCGTCCAAAGCGGCGTCGCCTTCCGGTCTCGTGGCCTCCGCGGAGACATCCGAGGTGGCAGCTTGCGCCGGACTGCCGGCATCGGTTTCCGGGGCCTGCGCCTGCTTGCGCGCACGACCGATAGGCGCGACCGTGATCGGGGTTCGTGGAGCGGCGATCTCGTGCTTTTCGGCCGCAGGAGCTTCCGCCGGACTGACCGCGGACTCGGGTACGGGAGCCGGCGTCGGCTGAGGTGGCGCTTCGACGGGCGCGGGCTCGGCCT
The DNA here is from genome assembly GCA_031405615.1 of Vicinamibacteria bacterium. Lineage (GTDB taxonomy): Bacteria > Acidobacteriota > Vicinamibacteria > Fen-336 > JAGNNV01 > JAGNNV01. The sequence continues at coordinate 1,018 of JANNJB010000770.1, forward strand.
GGAGCTCCGGGGCGGGCTTGACCGCCACCCGCGGGGCGAGCCGAACCGCGGGAGCGGCGGGGGCGGCAGCCGCGGGAGATGCCGCCTTCGTGCGCCCTCCGGCCTTGCGGGCGGCACGCTCCTTCTCGGCTTCGCGGGCCGCGAGTTCCCGGGCGGCCCGTTCGGCCGCGACCTTGGCTTCACGTTCCTTCGCGAGCGCGTCGCGTTCCCCTTCGTCTTCTTCCGAGCCGTAGACGCGGGCCTTGCGCGCACCTTGGCTTTCGAGGCGAACGTGTCGCTTGAACTTCGTGGCCTGATCTTCGTCGACGGAACTCGACGGGGCCTTGGCCTCGATTCCCATCGCCTTCAGCTTCTCGATGATCTCCTGCGAGGAGAGACCGAGCTCGCGGGCGAGTTCGTAAACGCGGGGTTTGGGCATGAAGCTCTTTATCGACCTGTTTCTGAACGCATGTGGGTAAGGGAGATCCTGGAGATCGACACTGAATCGAAGCCTTCGAACACTAGGCGGATTCCCCCGCCGTCTTCGCGGCCGCTTCGGCCGGGGCGGCCTCGGCCGCGACTTCGCCGGCCGGTTCCGACTCGGCCATGGCCTTCACGGCGACCTTGGGCAGCGCGGCGGTGGCCGCCTGGCGCAGAGAATCGGCGGTGGTTTCGGCGATGTCGATGGAGGCGAATTCCTCGTTCGTCATCTGCAGGAGGTGATCGAGACCCTGAACGCGGGCGTCCATCAGGCGCTGGACGATGTCCTTGTCCACGCCCTCCATGCTGCGGAACTCGGTGAGCTGCGCCGCGACCTCGAGGCGCTTCTCTTCCTCGCTCTTGATCTCGATACGCCAGCCCACGAGCTTGGCCGCGAGGCGCACATTCTGCCCGCGTTTGCCGATCGCGAGCGACAACTGCTTGTCCTCGACCACGACTTCCATGATCTTCTGCTCGGTGTCGACAACCTGGACACGCGACACTTGGGCGGGCTGCAAAGCGGCCTTCACCAGAGCGACGGGGTCGTCGTCCCACTCGATGATGTCGATCTTCTCGCCGCGAAGTTCGCGGATCACGGCCTGGACGCGCGTGCCCTTCATGCCGACGCAGGCTCCGATGGGATCGATGTCCTTGTGAGTCGACTCGACCGCCACCTTGGCCCGCTCACCCGGTTCGCGCACACAGGCCCGGATCTTGACCGTTCCGTCGAAGATCTCCGGCACTTCCATCTCGAGGAGCTTTCGCAGCAGCGCGCCATCGGTGCGGGAGACCGTTACCTGCGGACCACCGCGCGTCGAACGCTGGACAGAGAGAATGGCCACGCGGATGCGATCGCCGGTCTGGTAGTTCTCGGCCCGGCTCTGTTCCTTGCGCGGAAGAACCGCTTCGGTCCGCCCGAGGTCGATGATGTAGTCGGTGCCTTCCTGGCGTTTGATCACGCCGTTCAGGACATCGCCGCGGCGACGTTCGAACTCGGCGATGACGTTGTCCCGCTCCGCGTCGCGCACCTTCTGGAAGATGACCTGCTTCGCGGCCTGCGCGGCGATGCGGCCCAGTCCCTCGGTCTGCTTCGGGAATTCGATCTCCATTCCGAGTTCGGCCTCGGGAATCAGTTCGCGCGCCTGATCCAGGCTGATCTCGATCTCTTCGTCCGTGACCTTCAGGACCACTTCCTTGACCGCGAAGACGTCGATGTCGCCGCTTTCGTGGTTGAACCGGCTGCGCAGATCTTCATCGTTGTTGAAGAAGCGCTTGGCCGCCTGGAGGATCGCGTCCTCGATCGCCCGGATCACGACCTCGGGGTCGAGGTTCTTCTCCCGGGACACCTGCTCGATGCGTACTTTCAGCTCGTTAGCCATGATTTACCTGAACGAAATTTCTCTTTGGGCGTGGCGCAAGGCCGAGAATGGAACGACGATCTCGGCGCCTTCCCGGCCCTTGTTGTCGCGAGGGATGATCCGCACCTCCTTATCGCTCACCGCGAGCAGGCGACCCTTGATTTCCCGAACCGGGGCCGCGGCGGCCTCGGCTAAAGACGCTGCGTCTGAAAACGCCACCTGAACGTTCTTCTCGAGCACCCGCTCGAAATCCCGGGGCGTCTTCAGGGGACGCGTCATCCCCGGCGAGGACACCTCGAGGGTGTAGGAACGGCCGACCGGATCCTCGACGTCCAGGATCGCGGAGATCTCCCGAGAGGCGTTCTCGAGCTCATCCAGACTGATCCGGCCGGGTTTATCCATGAAGATCCGCACAATCGGCCCGTGACCGCCCCGCTTGAGCTCCAAATCGACGAAGTCAAGGCCCGACGCCGTGGCCACACGTTCGGCGACCGAGCGGACAAAGACCTCTACTTCCAACCCTTTGCGGGCGTCTTTGTCATGGCGGGCCGAAACGCTAGCGATCAATCTCCAGGGACCTCTTCAAAGAACATGTGCGACGGAAAAAAAAGAGTGGGCGTCTGCCCACTCAAGCAGCGCACAGTATACGGGCGAAGGGCAGCCACCGGCAAGCCCTATCTACTTTGAGGTGAACGATCTCTCAGGCAGTCGCCGAGGCGGCCAGGGGACGAACGCGCTGGTCGTCGCCTGGTACGCACGGTAGGCGTCGCCGCGGCTGCGAAGCGCCTGTTCCTCGGTGGCGGGTATGCCCGTCACCCGGAGCAGGAAGTACAGCATCAGGGCCGGGCAGATCCAGGAAATCCAGCCCCAGGGCGACGAACTTGCCATCAGCGCAAAGGCGCACCAGACCAGCCACTCGAAGAAGTAGTTCGGGTGGCGCGAGTAGCGCCAGAGACCGTTCTGACAGACCTTCCCCGCATTCGCCGGGTCCTTCTTGAAAGCGTTCAACTGGGCGTCTGCGAGCGCCTCCCCACCGAGGCTGATGAGGAAGACGATGACCCCGAGCGTCATCCCGAGACCGGGTGTCGAGGAGGGATTCATGCAGACGAACATGAACGGGATTGAAAGCCCCGCATTGAGGAGCCCCTGGAGCATGAAGAACCTGAAGAAGCGGCCGTTCACATCGGCGGCCCATCGGCGTCGAAGTTCGAGATAGCGCCCCTCCTCCACCGGATGGAGGGCGGCTATTCGACGGACGAGGTGAACGGTCAGGCGCAGGCTCCAGAGGGCGACCAGGCCGGCCATCACGAGGCGCCGTTGAGGAGCCGCCGAGCCCAGAAGCGCCGCGGCCACCGCGATCGGCGTGAAATTGAACGACCACGCGATGTCGACGATCGAGAAATTGTTCAGCCGCCGTGCCAGGACAAACGCTGCCCCCATGAGGATGAGGGCGAGCACGGCGGCTGAAAGCAGAGGGTTCAGAATGGCTTCACCTCGTTCTTCTCACGCAGACGCGTGATGATGGGTCGTACGACCTGAAACGTCCCTACGAAGATCAGGGGAGCCGAGAGGCACCACGCGAGCATCGCATGCAGACACGTGAGGCCAAACTCCTCGATGAAGCGAAGATGGTCGGTCCGGGCAAGTTCGAAGATCTCCGTGGGTGCAAGGGAGACGTTGGGCGCGCCCATGATCCATTCGCCGAGCCTGACGAACACGAAGATCAGGGGAATCTGCAGCGGATAGACCGCGTAGTTGACGGCGTGGGTCAGCGGCTGCGGCGCCTTGAAGACCAGGGCCGCGGCGAAACAGAAGGGAATCGAAACCCCCATGATCGGAAAGAGGCCGAAAGTGACGCCGATCGAAACCGCGTAGGCGAGCTGGCTCGTCGAACTTCCCTGCAGAATCAGGGTCTCGAAGGGCAGCCCGATGTAGCGGTGGAAGAAACCGCGGTTCCCGATCCCCGTCGTCACCCGACGTCTATCCGCGGGCGTTCCTCGGTCTTCTTGACCGTGCGGCGGAGGACTTCGCGCGTCACCGGCGCGGTGTCGCCCTCACCGAGCAAGATGTAGCGAAGGGCGTAAGCGATCGGATGCCCGTCGCCGAGCCAGCGCGCGTCTCGGCCTGCGGGCGCTGGGATGATCTGCGACTTGGAGGGGTCGCTCTCGCCCGATGCGTTCATTTGATCGGATGAGCATATCGAACTTTGCAACTCGGCTCCGGTTCGAACGGAACCCGTCATCTCAAGCCGGTCCGAACAGGGGTATCCTCTCCGCGCAATGAGCCGTGATTGGGACGACCTCCGTCAGGATTTTCCGGGAATCAAAGACCGCGTCTACCTGAACGCCGCCTCCGGATCGATCACCCCGAAGTGGGTGCGGGAAGCGGTCGCGCGCTACCAGGTCGAACTCGAAGAGGGCGGCGACGATCACTGGGACCTTTGGCTCGCCCAGATGGAGGTGGTCCGCGAGAGGGTCGCCCGATTCATCGGCGCCCAGGCCGACGAGATCGCTTTCGTCACGAACGCCTCGGAAGGGATGAACCTGCTCGCCGACCTCGTGGCCGCGGACGGGCCGGTGCTTTCCGACGAGCTTGAATTCCCCACCGTCACTCTGCCCTTCGTCCACCGGGGCGCCCAGATGCAGTTCGTCCCCGCGATCGAGGGTGAGTTGCGCCTTGAGATGTTCGACGAGGTCCACGCGAAGCGGGCGGCATCCATCGTGGTGAGCCACGTCCAGTTCGCAAACGGCTTCCGCCTCGACCTCGAAGCGATGGGCGCCCTCAAGGGCCGCCGGCCCCTCCTCGTCTGCGGCTCGCAGTCCCTGGGCGCCTTCGAAGTGGACGTGAAGGCGATGCAGATCGACGGCTTCGCGTGCTCCGGTCACAAGTGGCTCTGTGCCGGTTATGGCGCCGGCTTCGTTTACGTGAACCGGGAACTGCTCAATCGGGCGCCTCATGGCCTGGGGTGGCGCAGCGTCAAGGATCCTTTCGCCTTCAACAACCGGGTCGGCGTCCCGGTGAACGCGGCACGACGGTACGAACTCGGGTGTCCGTCCTTCCCCGGCATCTTCGCGCTGGGCGCCGCGGTTTCCTACATGGACGGCATTGGCCGCGATCGAATCCAGGCCCGCGTTCTTCAGCTCAACACGATGCTGACCTCGGCTTTGAGGCACGAAGGCTTCGAGGTTCTCTCCCCCCTTGGATCGGGCCGGTCCGGCCAGACCCTCGTAGCCCTCGACGACCCGCGCGCGGTCACCGAGCACCTTCGGGGCAAGGGCATCATGGTCACCCAGAAGCCCGAAGGCATCCGGGTCTCCACGCACTTCTACAACAACGCCGAAGACATCGAGAAGCTCGTGGCCGCGCTCAAGCAGTACCGCGAGTCGACTCCCGTTCCCGTCGAATGAGGCCGGCCGCGGGGGTGCTGTTTCTTGCCCTGAGCCTCGCCCCGCCCGCGGAGATTCGCGCACAGGAAGCCCCGGCCACAACCGCGCCGAACCTCGCGCCGCGGGAACGCACGCTCAAGATCGCGCGGGAGATCATGGCCGCAGCCCGCTTCTGCACCATGGTGACGACCACAAACGGC
>JANNJB010000771.1:0-7028 GCA_031405615.1 Vicinamibacteria bacterium
GCGAAGGCGGGCGGTACTTCGCGGTCGTGGACGGCCTCGGTTTCCCGTCCTCGTTCGAGTGAGCGGCGCGCTACTCGCGGCCTCGAAGAACGAAAGGAGCCCGGATGCCCTGTTGCCCGACACCCGGGCCCCGTTTGAAGCCCGCGACCGACTTCGATTTTGCCCCGCCCGTGGAAAACCCGCAGGGGTCCCGTCACCTGTCTAGGAACAGGGAACCCGGGACTCCTCCATCCATGTTGAGACGGGCGTAGATCATGGAGAAACCGGATCAGGAAAACCGTGCGACTCCGCGAAACCTCACCGGCCTGCTCCGGGAGTGGAGTGCTGGCTCGACGGAGGCGCGGGATCAGGTCTTCGAATCGGTCTACGGCGAACTGCGGTCGCTCGCGAGCCTCTACCTGCGGGACGAGACCCGCGCGCGTCAATCGATCCAGCCGACCCTGCTCGTCAACGAGGTCTACCTCCGGCTCGTGCGGCAGAATTCGCCCTGGCGCGACCGCCTTCATTTCTTCGGAGTGGCCGCGCAGGCGATGCGACGGATTCTCGTCGACCAGGCGAGGCGGCGCAGCGCCCGTAAACGAAGCGCTCCCCTTGGCGTGGCGATGGCCTCGGACGAGGCTCCTGCGCCAGGCGACGCGGTCGATGTGATTCGGCTGGACCGGGCTCTGGCGAAACTTGCGAAGGTCGATCCGCGGCAGGGCCGGATCGTTGAACTTCGTTTCTTCGCGGGCCTCTCCATCGAGGAAACCGCCCGCATCCTCGACTATTCCACCGCGACCGTGAAACGGGAGTGGTCCACGGCGCGGGCCTTTCTGAGCCGCGAACTCCGCGGACCGGACGAGGGCGCGAGCGAGTCGTGACGTCGCCTTCACGCTGGCCGCAGGTCAAGGAAGCGCTCGCCGCCTTCCTCGAACTCGACGAGTCTGGAAGACCCGCGTGGTTGCGGGAGTTGCGGTCGCACGACGCAGGTCTCGCCGACGAGGTCGCTGACCTCGCGGAGTGTGACGCGCGGACCGGCGAGGCCCTCGAGACCTCTCCGCTCGTGCGCGCCGAGCTGCCGCCGGGCTCTTCGCTTTTCGGATTCGAGATCGTGCGGAAGATCGGGGGCGGAGGCATGGCGGAGATCCACGAGGCCCGCCGCGCGTCGAACGGTCAACGCGTCGCGCTCAAGGTGTTCTCGGGGGCGCCGTGGAACGCCGCGCGAAGGAGGCGGTTCGAGCGGGAGGCCCGCGCCATCGGATCGCTCGACCACCCGAACATCGTGCGCCTGATCTCGTTCCACGCGGACGAACTCGGCGGCGCGGTCGCGACCGAGTTGCTCGCGGGGGAAGATCTGCGCGCGCGCCTGAACCGGACGGCTCTTTCGGTTTCCGAGCTCCTGAAGGTCGCGCGCTCGCTCGCGAGCGGCCTCGCCGCCGCCCATGAGCAGGGGATCATCCACCGCGACCTCAAGCCCGAAAACGTTTTCATCACCTCGGACGGCACGGTGAAGCTGCTGGACTTCGGTCTCGCGAAGATCGTGGGAGAGGCGCCGCAGCGCCACTCCTCGTCTCAATCCGCAACCTCACGGCCGGGAGAGCTGATGGGAACCGCGGCCTACATGTCACCCGAGCAGGTAAGGACCGAACCCGTCACTCCCGCCTCCGACATCTTCGCCTTCGGCTCGCTCCTGCAGGAGATGTTGACCGGTCGCCCGCCGTTCCTTCGCGACACCCCGATCGACACTCTGTTCGCGGTCGTTCACGAGGCTCCCATTGGCCTGCCGCCCGAACACGCCGGGTTCGAGCCGCTTCTGATTCGGTGTCTCGACAAGGATCCGGCGAGACGGCTCCCCTCTGCACAAGTGTTGATCGCGGCGCTCGAGGCGTTCTAGAGCGGGCTCTGCACGGCGACGTCGTAGGCGCAGCGGAAGCCAAGATTGTCGAGGCCGCTGTCGGGAGCGGCGAACGAGCGAGCCGCGTTGCGGAAGTTCCGGCAGAAGTTCTCGGAGCACATCCACGAGCCTCCCCGCATGACGCGGTCTTTCCCCTGGGCGGGACCCTTTGGATTTTCGACGGGCGACTCCGAGTAGTAACCCGCGTCGAACCAGTCGGCGTTCCACTCCCAGACGTTGCCGATCATGTCGTAGAGGCCGTAGCCGTTCGGCTTGAACCGTCCCACCGGAGCGCGGGAGAGGAAACCGTCTTCCCTTGTCGGCTTCGAGGGGAAGACTCCCTGCCACCAGTTCGCCGCGGGTTTTCCGCCGGGACGGAGTTCGTTCCCCCAGGGAAAGATCTCGCCCTCCCGGCCGCCGCGCGCGGCATACTCCCACTCGGCCTCGGTGGGCAGCCGGCCCTTCTCGTACGCGCAGAACGCGGCCGCGTCGTTCCAGCTCACGTGGGTTACCGGATCGTTCAAAGCACTTGGTTTCGAACCCGGGCCGCCCACTTCTTTCCAGGTCGCACCATTCACCGGTTTCCAATCCTGCTTCTGGATGTCGAAGACGCCGGACCAGCCCCACTTCTCCGCCTCGGTGCGATTTTGCGTCGCCGCAATGAACGTCGAGAAGCGCTCCACCGTCACCTCGTGGGTATCGATCGCGAAGCTCGGAACCATCACAAGATGCGGCGGGTTCTCTTCGATCCGCTCTCCTCCACCCATGGTGAAGCGGCCGCCGGGGATCGGGACGGCGCCCGACGGCGGTCGCGTCGAATGAATGGGCGAGGCCGCCACGCTGGGCGTCGGGGTTGGCGACGGACTCGGTGGTTCAGACGTCTTCCGCGGCGCACCGCCTTGAGCGACGATCGAAAGAACGACGGCCCCGGTCGCGAAGGCGGCGTGCAGCGCTCGACGGCGACCGTCTTTCATCCGCCGCGATTCTAGTGGGGGCGCGTTGATAACCTCCCTCCGCGTGGCACATCTCGTTCTGTATGACGGCGTCTGTGGTCTGTGCGATCGGTTCGTGCAGTTCCTGATCCGGATCGATCGTCATGATCGACTGCGCTTCGCCGCGCTGCAGGGTGATCTCGGCGCTCGACTGCTCCGTGAGGCGGGCCGGGAAACGAGCGCCCTCGAAACCGTCATCGTCATGGCCGATTACGGCACTCCGGCGCAGCGCCTCCTCGACCGCAGCGATGCCGCGATCTTCGCCATTGCGTCCGCCGGCGGCATTTACAGTGCGGCGGGCGGTCTGCGGATCTTCCCGCGCTTCCTTCGCGACGCGGTCTACCTCCTGGTCGCGCGATCGCGGTACCGAATCTTCGGACGGTTCGACGCCTGCCCGATCCCCAGTCCCGCGACACGCGCGAAGTTTCTTTGAGCGACGCCCTACCCGTAACGAGCGCGCTGCCCGCTTTGCGCGCGACGCTCGAGCGCGAGCGCATCGTGATTCTCACTGCTCCGCCGGGGGCGGGTAAGAGCACGCTGGTTCCTCTCGAACTCATCCACGAACCGTGGCTCGCGGGGCAGCGGATCACCATGCTCGAGCCGCGGCGGCTCGCGGCGCGGACCGTGGCCTCCCGTATGGCCGCGCAGCTTGGCGGGAGCGTCGGCGGCTTTGTCGGCTACCGAATCCGGCGCGAGTCGCGGGTTTCCCCGGCGACGCGCATCGAGGTCGTGACCGAGGGCATTCTCTCGCGCGCGCTGCTTGCGCAGCCGGATCTGCTGGGCTGCGGCCTGCTCATCTTCGACGAATTTCATGAGCGCTCGATCCACGCCGACCTCGGCCTCGCCCTCGCGAGGCGCGTCCAGGCGTTGTTTCGGCCCGATCTCCGCATCCTCATCATGAGCGCCACGCTCGATGAGGCCAGCCTGTCCCGAAGCCTCGGCGGGGCGCCGGTGATCAGCAGCGCGGGCCGGTCGTTCCAGGTGGCCATCTCGTACGCCGCGGACGATCTGCCGATTGATCGCGATCCTGCGCCCGCGGTCGCGGCCGCGATCCGCCGGGCGCTCAAGGCAGCTCCGGGGGACGTGCTCACATTTCTGCCGGGCACTTCCGAGATCGCGCGTGTTGCCGGAAGCCTCGGGGATCTGGCGGGCGGGGATGGCCTCGACATCCGGCCTCTTCATGGCGACCTCGCGATCGACGCGCAGCAGGCGGCGATCCTGCCCGGGCCGCGGCGCCGTGTGGTCCTCGCGACGAACATCGCGGAGACGAGCCTCACCATCGAAGGTGTGGGGATCGTGGTCGATAGCGGCCTCGCGCGGGTCTCGCGTTTCGACTCCGGTCTCGGCCTCTCGCGGCTCGACACCGTCCGGATCGCCCGGGACAACGCGGATCAGCGCGCCGGCCGCGCGGGCCGTCTGGGCCCGGGCGCCGCCTTTCGCTTGTGGACCGAGGCCACGCAACGAACACTCGCCCCATCGCGCTCGCCCGAGATCGTAGACGCGGATCTCCTTCCCCTCGCCCTCGACCTCGCGATATGGGGCGAGCCGGACGCCTCGCTCTCCTGGATCACGCCGCCGCAGCCCGGCGCGCTCGCGGAGGCTCGCCGGATTCTTCGCGATCTCGGAGCGATGAAAGATGATGCCGCGACGCCCCATGGCCGGGCGATCCACGAACTCGGCGTCCATCCCCGGATCGGTCATCTCCTCATCGAAGGACGACGCATGGGTCTGGGCGGACTCGCCGCCGACATCGCGGCTCTGCTCGAAGAGCGCGACATCCTCTCTCGCGACGCGGGGGCCGACCTGACCCTCCGCGTCGAGGCGCTTGCCGGCCGGGGACGTGCCGGCGGCTCCTCAGCCAGCGGCGCCGGTATCGCGAGAGTTCGCGACATCGCGCGCGACCATCGTTCGCGGCTGAGGCTTGACGAGAGAGATGGCTCAAAGCCTTCCATCGACCGCGTCGGCGCTCTGGTTGCTCTCGCGTATCCCGAGCGCGTAGCCCAGCGTCGGCCGGGCTCCACGGATCGCTACCGGCTGGCAAGCGGCCGCGGGGCGAAGCTCGATGCCGCGGATCCGCTCACTCACGAGGAGTGGCTCGCGGTCGCCCACGTCGACGCGCGCGACGCCGAGGGCCGGATCTTCCTCGCAGCACCCCTCGATATCGACACACTCGCGCCGGAGACCCGCGATGTCGTCGCGTGGGACACGATGCGCGGCGTGATCGTGGCCCAAAGGGAGCGCAGGATCGGCGAACTCGTGATCGACGCGAAGCCGCTGGCGTCGATCACCGATGAGGCCCGGATCGACCTGCTCGCGCAGGCGATCCGCGAGGAGGGCCTGTTGCCTCGGATGATGTCGGAGGCTTCTCGCGCTCTTCAGACGCGAGTGATGTCTCTTGGCGTCTGGGGCCGCGCCGAGGCCTTCCCGGACTTCTCGGACGACGCTCTTCTCGCCACGATTTCCGACTGGATGTCCGCAGACCTTGGAACCGCTCGCTCTCGCGCCGACCTTCTGCGGATCGACACCGCGGCCGCACTTCTGTCGCGCCTCGACTGGAACCAGAAGCGCGCCCTTGACGTGTTGGCGCCGTCGTTCATGGAAGCGCCCACCGGATCGAAAATCCCGCTCGAATACTTCACGGACGGCGCTTCGCCCGTGCTCGCAGTACGGCTCCAGGAAGTATTCGGCTGGCTCGACACGCCGACGGTCAACGAGGGACGGACGCGAGTGACACTGCACCTGCTCTCCCCCGCCCGCCGACCGGTCCAGGTGACCCAGGACCTCCGAAGCTTCTGGACGAACACGTATCCCGAGGTGCGGAAAGAGTTGAGGTCGAGGTATCCGCGCCACTCCTGGCCCGACGATCCCCTCACCGCGACGCCGATACGCGGGCCGAAGCGCCGCGGGACATAGCGGCCTCCGAGCGGCGGCAAGGCCACACGCGGACCGGCAAACGTGGTGGGCCCGGCCACGCTTCGAGGCGCCGCCGCCACATCGAGTGCGCATTTCCGCGGGATCAGCGTGGCATCGGACGTGCTGTGTATCGCGCATGCTGAAGCAACTTCTGCTGACGTCCGCGACGTTCCATACTTTGAACCTCGCCGCCCTCATCTTCCTTGCGCGGCTGTGGCGTCATCGATATGCGGAGGAGCCGGCTATCCAACCGCGGCTCGGCCAGTTCCTGGCCGATTTCGGCGTGCTTGGCTCGGTCGCGGTCCTCTCCGCAGGCGCCATAGGAACCGTCGGGAAGGTGGGCGGCTTCGGCGTCCTCCATCTCGTTTCGCAATGGGTCTTCGCGGAGTTCCTCGTCTTCCTCGGCCTGGGCGCGTGGTGGCTGCGTCGGTCGGGCTCGAGGATGACGAGCACGGGCTTCGCCGCCGCGGTGTTGATCCTCCTCGCCATCTTCACAAACGCACACTTCGTCGAGCCGCGATCGCTCGAAGTCAACGAACACCGGATCGACCTCACGGTCCGCCGCGGGCCTCAGCCCACGTTCGTGAGCCGGAACGCGGCTACGCGCCGCAGGTGAGATTCCTCTGTCGCCCGGAAGTGTGCCTGCTGCGCGTTCAACTGAAGGCCTGACGGGACGCCTGCCGAAGGAGCGCTTTTTCTACAAAGTCCACCCCCTTGGCGGACAAACCCTGTGTTTGCAGGGCCGTTGCAATGGCACGGATGCTGCTCATCTCCCGGACATGGAAAACAAGAAAAAGATCCCGGTCGTCCCTGTTCTCGAGCGATTGCAGGAGTTCCCGGACGATCCCGCTCTGCCAGACCTCGACAATGAAACCGTGCACAAAACCGCCCGACCGGATCACGCGATTCTCGAGGACGACGAAGCCGACGATGAACTCGCCCAGGAAGGGCAGGACGATCGCCGAGAGGACGTGAGCGAAGGCAATCCGCTTCACGTCGGACACTACGTGGGTCGATAGCTCGCCCTTTCTGGGCTACTCCGGGTTCATCACCAGCAGCAGGAAGTCGGAGGACTGGCCACCGATCTGAAACCCGACGCTCCCGCCCTTGAGCGACATCATCACGGGCGAACCCCAGGGCCCTTCCCCGTTGTCGGTCCGGCAAACCGCGGCTCCGTACCCGAACCGTCCGCCGATCCCGATCGCCGCCTTCTTGACTCCGGGAATCACGATCACGCACTTCGCCTTTTC
>JANNJB010000772.1:0-14638 GCA_031405615.1 Vicinamibacteria bacterium
GTGGCGGCGTCGGGTTTCATGAGCGCTCCTCGCGGTGGATGGAGCGCGATCCTAGTTCAAGCCGGGTCCGGTCTCGCGTCCCCTCGGCCAACGCTGGGGGACCTTCCGCAGCTTCGTCAGGTCGTATCCCTGGGCGGTCAGTTCGAGCAGGAGCTTCTGGTAGTCGGCATCGGGAATCTCCGGCGTCCGCGCCATGATCCACGCGAAATCACGTTTGTTCCGGCTGATGATGGTCTGAGAGTAGTTCTCGTCCAGATAGGTGATCAGAAACTCGGACTTGAAGGGCCAGATGAACCGCATCCCCCAGGTCGAGTTGTTCACCTTGTCTTTGATGAAGCCGCGCGGGGTGTAGCGCTTGGCCGGCCCATCGAAGGCGCCTTTGTTGAACGTGAAGACGGTGTCGACCGTACCTTTGGGATTGAGCCGGTAGGTTTCGATGGCGTTGAAGGCCTCCTTTTCGATGGAGGTGGGGATGGCCGCGATGACGTACCAGGCTCCCATGAACCGCTCGATGTCCACCTTGTCCACGGTCTTGAGCCGCGGCCGGGACGCGGCGTCGGCGGTCAATGGCATCAGGCAGAGCAGCAGGAACATTTTCTTCATCATGATCACCAGCATATCCACCCTGCCCGATCGGGCTTGCTTGCGGGCTCGCGACCCGCGGCTATGCTCGCCCGCCACCACAAGGAGATCTTCAACACCATGAGCACAACCGATCCGGCCGTCAAAGCGAAGGTCAGTGAAGCCGAGTGGGAGCAGCGCGTGAATCTCGCCGCGTGCTACCGCCTCGCCGCCCACTACCGCTGGGACGACCTCATCTTCACCCACATTTCCGCCCGCGTTCCCGGCCCCGAACATCACTTCCTCATCAACCCCTACGGCCTGCTCTTCGAGGAGGTCACGGCTTCGAGCCTGGTGAAGGTGGACCTCTCCGGTGCGAAAGTGATGCCGAGCCCCTTCGAGATCAACCCCGCCGGTTTCACGATCCACAGCGCGATTCACGCGGCGCGCGAGGACGCCAAGTGCGTCCTTCACCTGCACAGCCTGAACGGTGTCGCGGTCGGCGCGCAGAAGGCCGGGGTACTACCCATCTCGCAGCAGTCGATCTTCGTGCTCTCCTCTCTCGGGTATCACAGCTACGAAGGCGTGGCCCTCAACGAAGCCGAGAAGCCGCGTCTGGTCGCCGACCTCGGCGACAAGAACTTCCTGATGCTCCGCAATCACGGCCTGCTCACGGTGGCGGACAACATCGCGGACGCCTTCCTCCTGATGTACGTCTTCGAATCGACTTGTGCGATTCAGGTGCGGGCTCAGGCGGGCGGGGGTGAGTTGATCCCGATCGACGCGAGGATCATTGGAGGAGCGCAGGCCGCCGCGAAGCAGGTTCTCCGCGGCGCGGGTGGAGGGCTTGCCTGGCCGGGCCTGTTGCGGATGTTGGATCGGAAGGACGCGACCTATCGCGATTGACCGTGCCCAACGTTTAGGGGCGGACTGTAGGGGCACGCTGCGCGTGCCCCGAGATCAGCGTCAGAACTTGAAGCTGACGCCGAGCGAAAAACGTTTGTCGACGTTCACCCGTGGGTTGCCGGAAAGGCTCGTCTTTCGGAACTCCGCGCGAAGGCGCGCCACGCCGATGGGCACGCGGACGCCGCCGAAGATCGCGATCACGCTGCCCCAGTCGCTGTCGCTTCCGAACTTCTGCCGATAGGCGCCGACCCCGAGGCCGGCGAAGGGCGAGATCTTCAGCGACGGCGGATTCACCTCGACCTGCGCGGTGTAGGTGCCGATCGAAACCAGGGGATCTTCGCCGCTCATCCTCGCGAACTCCCCGCCCGCCTGCAGGAACGGCAGTGAGATGAGAGCCGCGTGGAAACCGAAACCCGTCTTCCAGTCTTTCGTCGGCGTGGGGAGGGTGAGAAACGCGCCGATCTCGCCCGCATGCGAGGGCGCCGCGAAAAGCGACAACAACAAGGTCGCGCACACGCCGAATCGAAGGCTTCGCTTCATCTATTTCTTCCCCTGACGTTCTTTGTACACCGTCCACATGATCGGCAGCAAGGACAGGCCCACGATCACGAGCGCAATCTTGTCGATGTTCTGCGCGAGATCGAACCCGGGGGCCATGGTCTTGAGGATCGGCGGCAGGAAGTAGCCGGCGAGAACCATGCTCCACACCCAGGTGAAAGCGCCGATCACGTTATAGAAGATGAAAGTCGGGAAAGGCATCTTGACCATTCCCGCGACAATAGGCGCGAAGGTACGCACGATCGGCACCCAGCGCCCGGCCACGATGAAGAACGTGCCCCAGCGGCCGTAGAACTCCTCGGTCCTGGTGAGGTAGGCGCGCCTGTAGATCGGTATGCCGACAAAACTCTTCTCGGGCCAGGTGTAGAGGGTCTTGCCGAACCAGGAGCCGATCCAGTAACCCACCTGGTCACCCAGGATTGCGCAGGCCGGGACGATGGCAAGAAGAGCCCAGAGGGGAAGAAGGGGCTGACCGTCAGCACCGGGTGTGGCCGCGATGATCCCGCACAGGACGAGAAGGGAGTCGCCGGGGAGCAGCGCGAAAAAGCCGGTCTCAGCGAAGATGATCAGGCAGATCACCGGAAGACCACCGGTCGATATCAGCCACTGAATCCCCTCGGGCTTCAGGAACCACAAAAGTTGATGGACGATATCCAAACGGCCTCCGATCAGGAAGAAAGAAGGCGGAGCTTAGTGTCCGGCGGCGGTCGGGGCGGCGCCCTCGCCCCGGTCCATCATTTGAAGGTTGCGGTGGGCCGCTTCTTCTCGTAGCGAAGCGTGATCTCGCGGACCTTGCACAGATCGAAGTCTTCCCAGACCGCTTCCTCCTCATCGGAGAAGACGATCTTCATATCCCACAGGCACTCCTTCTCCTTGTGAGAGAACTCGATCGTGACCTTCTGCCCGTTGTCGAGGGTATCCGTCCCCATGATGTCCTCGCCCCACTCCTTCTCGTTGGCGGGCGCGACGTAGACCTCGTCGATGTCGTACCCGGTCTTGTTGACCAGGACAAAGTCCTGGTCCCCCGCCCGCAGGGCGGTGGCCCCGATGGCGAGCGCGGAAACGAGGCCGAGGGTGGTGAGCAGGCGCTGGGAGAGATTCATGCCATTGAACGCTAGGCCCTCGTTCAACCGGTGTCAACCAGAGGCCGAAAACGGAATAGGCTTCGCCGCATCACATCTCAGGAGAACCCTCATTCATGAAGCGAAGTCTCTTCGCCTTTCTTTTCTCGGCCCTCTCGGCGCTCCCCGCGGCCGCGCAGTCTGTCCCTGGCGCCGGAGCGCAGGGCTTCTATCGATTTCCGACGCTGCGCGGCGACACGGTGGTCTTCGCGGCTGAAGGCGATCTGTGGGCGGTGTCGACCCGGGGCGGACTGGCGCGTCGGCTGACCACGCATCCCGCTCAGGAGTCGGATCCCGTGCTGTCTCCGGACGGCAAGACCGTCGCGTTCACCGCGCGATACGAAGGCCCGGTCGAGGTGTACACGATGCCGATCGAGGGCGGCGTGCCCGTCCGCAGGACGTACGAGGCCGAACCTTCGACCGCCACCGCGTGGACGCCTTCGGGCGAACTGGTCTACACCACACAACACTTCGCCACGCTGCCCGATCCGCAACTTGTCGCCCTCAACCTGAAGACCGGCGATCGAACACGTATTCCCCTCAGTCAGGCGTCGGAAGGATCGTATGACGCATCGGGCAAGACGCTCTTCTTCGTGCGTCCGGCGTTCCACCAGAACGTCACAAAGCGTTACAGGGGCGGCACCGCGCGCAAGATCTGGAAGTTCAGCGAAGGCCAGCCCGAAGCGCAGGTTCTCACCCAGGGTTATACGGGCGAAAGTCATTCGCCGCAGTGGTGGAACGGCCGCGTCTATTTCGTCACCGACCGCGACGGGACGATGAACATCTGGTCGATGGACGAAAGCGGCGGCGATCCGCGACAGCACACGAAACACTCCGGCTGGGACGTGAAGCGTCCCGCTCTCGACGCGGGCCGTCTTGTCTACCAGGTGGGCGCCGATTTGTGGTTCTACGACATCGCCGCCGCGGCCGAGCGGATGATCCCGATCACGCTGCCGTCCGACTTCGACCAGCTCCGCGAGAAGTGGGTGAAGAAGCCCATCGAATCCCTGACGTCGGTCCATCTGCATCCGAAGGGTGAGTCGGTGGTCCTGACCTCGCGCGGCCGCGTCTTCGTGGCGCCTGCCGGCCCGGGCCGGCTGGTCACCGCGTCGCGCAAGCCGGGCATCCGTTATCGCGATGTTCGCTTCATGCCCGACGGGAAGAGCCTCCTGGCCCTCTCGGATGCGAGCGGCGAGTTCGAGTTCGCGACTCTCCCCGGAAATGGCGTCGGTGACGAGAAGGCGCTGACCAACGACGGGAAGGTGCTGCGGTTCGACGGACTGCCCTCGCCCGACGGCAAGTGGATCGTCTACACCGACAACAACAGCGACGTGTGGCTCTTCAATATCGCGACGAAAGAGCAGAGGAAGTTCGCCCCGAACGAGGAAGGCGGATTCTCGTTCGCCTGGTCTCCGGACAGCCGCTGGATTGCCTGGTCGCAGGTGGCATCGAACACCTTCGCGCAGATCCTCCTCTACAACGTCGAGACGAAGACAACCACCGAGGTGACGAGCGACCGGGTCAATTCGGTGAGCGCGTCCTTCACTCCCGACGGGAAGTGGCTCTACTTCCTCTCCGACCGCAACCTGAGGTCGCTCGTCGGGTCGCCATGGGGACCGCGTCAGCCCGAGCCCTACTTCGACCGGCCGATGAAGGTCTATCAGGTCGCACTCAGGAAAGGTCTGCGTCCAACCTTCAAGCCCGCGGATGAGTTGAATCCCGAGACACCGGAGAAACCGGAGCCCAAGCCCGCGGTCAGCCCCGCCCCCTCACCTTCTCCCGCGCCGAGCCCGAGCCCCACACCGACCCCGATCGTCGCTCCTCGGGTCGATATCGACCTCGACGGCCTATCGACTCGCATCTACGAAGTGCCCGCGGGCTCCGGAGATTTGAACGCCCTCACCGCCACCGCGAAGACGCTCTATTGGCTCGCGGATGACCCGGGGGCCGAGGGGAAGACGCATCTCATCGCGCTCGAGATCACCAACAAGGATCCCAAGGCCGTGAAGGTGATGGAGGACATCACGTCTTATGAAGTTTCCGCCGACGGCAAGAAGGCCCTGGTTCGCAAACGGGAGGAGATCTTCGTCATCGACGCCAACGGCAAAGCTCCCGCCCCGGCCGACCTGCCCAAGGCCCGCGTCGACCTCTCGGGCTGGGCCTTTCCGATCGACGTCCGTGAAGACTGGAAGCAGATCTTCGTCGATGCCTGGCGGATGGAGCGCGACTATTTCTACGACCGCAAGATGCACGGCGTCGACTGGGCCGGCGTCTTGAAGCGTCACCTTCCCCTCGTCGACCGCATCACCACGCGGGAGGAGCTCTCGGATCTCATCGGCTGGATGGTGGGGGAGTTGAGCATTCTTCACACCGCGGTGCGCGGCGGAGATCTGCGCCTTGGCCCCGACGACATCAAGGTTCCAACCCTCGGCGCCCGCCTGGTGCGCGACGCGAAGCTCGGCGGCTACCGGATCGATTACATCTACCGCCACGATCCCGACTATCCCGACGAACGTTCACCCCTCGCCGATCCCGACCTCAACATCAGCGTGGGCGACGTGATCCAGGCGGTGAACGGCGTCGAGGCGCTTTCGACCGATCAGTTCGAGTCTCTGCTCCGCGGTCAGGAGAGGAAGCAGGTTCTGCTGAAAGTGAAGTCGGGCGCTTCAGCCGCGCGCGACGTCATCGTGACTCCGACCACCGAAGGCGTCAACCTTCGCTACACCGACTGGGAGCACACGCGACGTCTCGCAGTGGAGGAAAAGTCGAAGGGCCAGATCGGCTATGTGCATCTCCGCGCGATGGGCGGAGGCGACCTCACGTCCTGGTATCGGAACTTCTATCCCTCGTTCAACCGCGCGGGCATCGTGATCGACGTGCGGCACAACCGCGGCGGCAATATCGACAGTTTCCTGCTCTCAAAACTGATGCGCCGCGCCTGGATGTTCTGGCAGGGCCGGTCGGGCGAGCCGACGTGGAACATGCAGTTCGCTCCCCGCGGTCACCTCGTGGTGCTCGTGGATGAGAACACGATGTCAGACGGCGAGGCGTTCGCGGACGGTTTCCGCCGCCTGGGTCTCGGCAAGGTCATCGGCACGCGGACGTGGGGCGGCGAGGTCTGGCTCTCGGACGTCAATCGACTCACGGACGGTGGCGTGGCGCGCGCGCCCCAGACCGGCGTCTACGGTCCGGAAGGGAAGTGGCTCATTGAAGGTCATGGCCTCGATCCCGATATCGTCGTGGACAACCTGCCCCATGCGACTTTCAAGGGCCAGGATGCCCAGCTCGATGCCGCGATCGCGCACCTGCTCGCCGAGATCAAGAAGGATCCAAGGCCGGTGCCGAAAGCCCCGAAGCATCCGGACTTGTCGTTCAAATATCCCCGCTGAAGCACGCCTTGCCGTAGGGGCACGCTGCGCGTGCCCGTGTTGGTCTCAGCGGCCCTCGATCTGCTTCTTCTTGATCTCGTTGGCGGTGCTGTTTGCCGCGTCTTGAAAGGAATTCTTCTTCACGTTGTAGGCGAAGACGAGAATCCCATCCTTATTGAAGACGGAGACCGTGGCATGGTATCGGTCCCGGGCGACGCCGAAGATCTTTCCGACGGTGCTGGCCTTGCGATCATCGGAAGTCGACTTGACGGTGAAATCTGCCTTGTCAGCTTGCGCGACAACGCTTACGGGCACCTTCTTTTCGATGAATGCCGCGCCAAGCGCCATTCCGAACTCGCCCTCTTCGACGAAGATCTTGGCTCCAGCGAAGATCTTTGTCGGCGCAGCCGGCTGTGCTGGCGGAGCCTTCTGTGCGTAGGCCAGGCTGCTTGATAGTAAGCACACCGCGATGGTCATGACCTTCATCTCATTCCCTCCGGGCACCCTGCTGGCGCTTCGGGTCGAAGCGCGACCGGGGGTGCCATTGTTTTGGAGAGTACCACGACGCACATCCGCTGAAGCACATGGGCGCGCGCAGCGTCCCCCAAGGGGAGGCTGCGCGCTGCCCCTACTGCAAGGCGGCGGTGAAATCCGTGAGGATCGCGGCGAGATGAGCGTAGCGGGCGAGGTAGTCCGCGCGTGAGCGCTGGATCACGTCGAGGGCCTCGGCGCGGTCGTACACGTGCGTGATCTCGCAGACCGCGGCAATGGCGTCGGGGGGCTGCTTGTAGGTGAGGAAGTAGTGCCTCAGGCGGTCGATCACCACCGGCGGAACGGCGGCGATCTCTTTGATATGGCCGTAGGTCGCGTCTCCCTCGAGCACCGCGATGATCTTGTCGTCGGCCTCGTCGCGGTCGAGCATCCGCATGCCTCCGATCGGGATCGCGCGGACCAGGATGTTGCCGTGCGAGATCGAGCGCTCGGTGAGCACGCAGATGTCGAGGGGATCCGCGTCGCCCACGATCCCCTTGTGTCCGGTGCGCTCGGCGCTCAAGGCCGCCACCTGATCCGCGCACAGGGTCTGGGGTAGAAGCCCGTAAAGGCTCGGACAGAAGTTCGAATACTTCTGCGGGCGGTCGACGCGCAAGAGGCCCGTGAGTTTGTCGAGCTCGTACTTCACCGTATCGGTGGGCACGATCTCGATGTAGGCCGTGACCGCGTGGGGCGAGTCCTTCCCGATGGGCACGCCATGCCAGGGGTGGGACTGGGAAAGGGCGCCGATCGCCTGCCAGGGATTGTCCATGGGTCAGGGCGATTCTCTCAGCCTGTGGGATCGATCCGGTAAACCTCACCGTCGTAGTCGACGATGTAGATCTCGCCGTCCGCATCGACGCCGAACGAACTCGGGTTGCGGATCTGCCGTGACGAGCCGCCGAGGGCGGCCGTCCAGTCGCGCGCGTCGACCGCTCGACCACCGTCCAGGCGGAACGATCGGATGATGCCGGTACCGTAATCGGCGTAGAAATAGTGCCCCGCGTACCCGGGCATCCGGCACCCGCGATAGACGACTCCGCCGGTGACCGAGAAGCCGTCCGCGCGACCGTATTCAGTGACGGGCAGCGTCAGATTCGATGGGTTGCAGCCGGTCGAGGGGCTGAAGCAGCGCGTGCCTTCCATCGTGTTCCAGCCGTAGTTCTCGCCGCCCCGGCGCGAGGCGAGACCCACGTCGATCTCCTCGAGCGCGCCCTGCCCGACGTCGCCGATGTAGAGATCGCCATTCGCGCGGTCGATCGAAAAGCGCCACGGATTCCGCAGACCGAACGCCCAGATCTCGGGAAGCGCGCCGCTTCGTCCGACGAAGGGGTTGTCGGGAGGGACAGCGAAGGGCGTGGCGCCATTGACGTCGATGCGCAGCATCTTGCCGAGTCTCGTCCCCAGGTTTTGCGCATTGCCCTGCGGATCGCCGGCCGAGCCGCCGTCGCCCAGGCCGATGTAGAGAAAACCGTCGGTCCCAAAGGTCAGGCCGCCGCCGTTGTGGTTCGCGAAGGGCTGGCGGACGAACATCAGTTCCCGCTCACTCGAGGCATCGGCGGTGTCCACGCTGGGCGTCGCCGCGCGGAATTCCGAGATGTGCGTGTCGCCGGAGCGATCGGTGTAGTTCACGAAGAAACGTCCGTTGGCGCTGAACTGGGGATGAAACGCCAGACCCAGCAGGCCGCGTTCGCCGCCTGAAGAAACGCGGGCGGCAATGTCGAGAAAAGGTGTAGCGACGAGGGCGCCGCTTCTGATGATCCGGATTCGTCCCGCCTGTTCGATGACGAAAAGCCGTGTGCGGTCGCCCGGGGCCGACTGAAGGTCGAGGGGGGAGGTCAGGCCGCCCACGATGCGCGTCGCGACCAGATTGGGCGCGCCGGACACCACCGGTCCCGCAGCGCAGGATCCGCCGGACGGCGTCGGTGTGGCGCCGGGAGCCGACGGTGACGAGGAACCGCCGCACCCGGAAAGGCCGAGGGCTGCTAGGAGCATCGCGAAGGGCGACGCGCCCCGACGGCGCGGGTTCTTCATCACGGTGAGCAAACTAACACGCCTCGGCGGGAGGGCCTTCGACTATCGTCTCCCCTCCGAAATGGAACCGCTCACCCCGAACCGTTCCTTCATCCGTGACCTCGTGCTCATCTGCCTTGGGCTCAAGGTCCTGCTCATCGCGCTTGGCGCCATGGCGTCTGAGGTGAGGCTGGACCGGCCCTTTCGCGACCTTGATGCGTTTCTCGGCGTCTGGAACCAATGGGATTCGAAGCACTATTTCGACCTCGCGGAAAACGGCTACAGCCCGCCGGGAGACTCGACCACCCTCGTTCTGCCTCCGCTGCTCTCGCTCCTGATCCGCGGGGCTTCGCGCCTCACCGGCTCGTTCATGAGCGGGGGCGTTGTGGTCGCCACGATTCTCTCGTTCCTGCCCTGCCTTCTGCTCTTCAAGCTCGCCCGCCTCGATATCGATGACGAGAATTCCTTCCGAGCCGCCCTGGCCTTGCTCCTGTTTCCCACCGCTTTCTACCTGCACATCACCTACACCGAAGCGCTGTTTCTGACCACGGTTCTGGGCGCCTTCCTCGCCGCGCGGCGGGGAGACTGGAGGGCGGTGGCAGTGTGGGGCTTCTTCGCGGGTCTCACGCGCATCAACGCGCTTGTGCTCGCCCCGGCCCTGCTGGTCGAGGCCTGGGGTACTTCGTCCCGCGGGCGTGGACTTCGCGTCCTCGCCTCCCTGAGCGTCGGCTTGGGCATCGCGGTTTACCTCGCGATCAACTACACCGTCGCGGGGGATCCGTTCGCGTTCCTGCAGCTGCAGCACGACGCTTTCTATCGGAGTTTCGCGTGGCCCTGGGATGGGACGGTCGCGGTGTTCCGGCTGGCGAGCCATGGCGGCGCGGATTCGATGATGAACGGCCTGCTCCAGGCCGCCTTCATCCCCATGATGCTGATCGCGTGCGTGGCCGCGGCCATGAAACAGCGGCTCTCTTACGCGGTCTGGGTGATCGGAAACACACTCATCTTTACGGCCCAGGAATTCTGGATCAGTGTGCCGCGGCTCGTGCTCGTCCTTTTCCCGGCCTTGATCTGGTTCGCCCCGCGCCTCGGAGCGAGCCCGGTCCTGGCGACGCTGTGGTTCGCGGGCTCGACGCTTCTGTTGAGTTTCCTGGCCGGCCAGTTCGCCCAGGGGTGGTGGGTGAGCTAAGCGTCTCCGCGGGCGTGCGCCCCTATACTCCAATCACGTCGAGTGCAGGGGTGGGGCTCGTCAAAAACGGCCGCTCACGTTCATCTGCGGCATCAATCAAGGGAGAAGCGGCTGGCGTGAGTGTCGTAACCCGGATCAGAACCAGCGAGGAACTCACGGTCCCCTTCACCCCCGAGGAAATCTGGGACGTGCTGGCCGCTCCTTCCTCCTATCCCGACTGGTGGCCGGTTCAGTGGCCGGCCCGCCTGCTCTCCGACCAACCCGGGCTCCTCGGAAGCGAGATCGAGGTGCGCCCCCTCCTCGGCGGGTGGTTCCGCTTTCGTTTCGAGGAGCTGCACGAGCCTTTCGCGATGAGGCTTCGCTTCTTCGGCGGGAGGTTCGAGGGACCTGGTGGGTTCCTTCTGCAGCCGGGAGAGAAGGGTCAGACGCGTATCCGCTACGACCTCGACGTGTTCGCGCGCGGGATGGGCACTGCCGCCGTGAGTCAGGTGTTTCCTCTGGACGCGGTTCAGCGATTTCACATGCGGAGCGTCCTCCGCAACCTCGAGAAACAGGTGCGCCGACAGCGCAAGGCTGCGGAGGCGCGTTTGCGAGCGGAGGCTCAGGCGGCGAGGGTCGCCGCCGAGATCGCGGCTCGCCTCGCGGCGGAGGAAGAAGGTCGACGCCTCGCGGCGGAGCAGGCGCGTCTTGCCGCGGACGCGGAGACGGCTCGGATAGCGACAGAAATGGCAGCTCGACTTGCGGCTGAGGAGGCCGAACAACGCCGCGCGGCGGAGCAAGCGCGTCTGGCCGCCGCTGCGCAAGCGGAACGGATCGCGGCGGAAACGGCAGCTCGACTTGCGATCGAGGCGGAGGCGCGCCGGCTTGAGATGGAGGCGGCGGCGGTGCGTGCGGCGCAGGAAGCCGAAAGTCGCCGCGCCGCCGAGGAAGCTCGCGTGGCCGAAGAGGCAAGAGTCGCCGCCGAGATCGCGACCCGTCTCGCGGCGGAAGCGGCAGCTCGGATTGCGTCGGAACAGGAAGCGCGACGGCTCGCGGCCGCGTTGGAGGCACGTCGGATGGCCGAGCTCGCGGCCGCGCGTCTTGCGGCTGAGGAGGCCGAACGACGTCGCGCGGCGGAGCACGCGCGTCTCGCCGCCGAGGCGGAGGCGACTCGGATAGCGGCAGAAACGGCAGCTCGACTTGCGATGGAGGCGGCGGCGGTGCGTGCGGCGGAACAGGAAGCTCGCCGCCTGGCGGCCGAGTTGGAGGCACGTCGGCTGGCCGAGGTCGAGGCCGCGCGTCTTGCAGCTGAGGAGGCCGAACGACGTCTCGCGGCGGAGCAGTCGCGTCTGGCTGCTGCCGCGGAAGTGGAACGCCTTGCCAGAGCCGCGGAAGAGGAACGGCTCGCGGCGAAAGCGGCAGCTCGACTCGCGGGGGAAGAAGCGGAGAGGCGCCGGCTTGCGATGGAGGAGGCGGCGAACCGCGCGGCACAGGAAGCCGAAAGTCGCCGCGTCGCCGAGGAGGCTCGCGTGGCCGGAGAGGCCCGGGTCGCGGCGGAGATCGCGGCTCGACTTGCGGCGGAAGAGGAGACGCGCCGCCGGGAAGACGAAGGCCGTGCCTTGATACCTCCCGCGCCTCCAAGGGGAAGCTGGTTCCGCCGGATCCTGGGATGGTTCCTGACGCCGGAGACGATTGCGCCCGAGGCTCCGGCCGCGAGCGGGGGCAGCGAGTCCAACTTCACCATCGCGCGCAAGTACCTGGCCGCTCTCTCCTCGAGTTCCTCGACGAAGGCCATGGACGCGTTCCTTGCGAAGGACCTCGTCCGGATCGAATACCCGCATCGTTTCCTCGCCCGCGCCACATCGAACAGTGTCGAAGGGACGCTCGGGCCGCGCGCGCGCGAGGCGGGGACGTTCGCGACCGAGGCCTTCGAACTGAGGGGAGCCACGGGCGGCGGATCGCAGGTGGCGATGGAAATTGCCTGGAGCGGACGCGTCAGGCAGGACGCGCCGCCTCTCGCAAAGGGCCAGGAACTCGACGCCCGTCTTGCGGTCTTCTTGAAGTTCCAGGACGGCCGCATCGTTCGAGAGCACGTCTACGCATGTTTCGAACCGTGGTCGGACCCATCGGAACGCGCGCGCGTGCTGGCTGAACGCGCTTTCGCGGAGCCCGTTGTCCCGAAGGCCGGCGATTCCGGGCCCGGGTCTTCTCAAGCGAACTTCGAAATCGCCCGCAGCTATCTCGCGGCGATGAACGCGGGTGCGGGCCCCGAAGAAGTCGCCGGCTTCTTCGCGGAAGACGGGATCTTGGAGGAGTTCCCCAACATCTTCGCTCCCGGGGGAGTTGTGCGGACGCGTGACGAAATCGGGCAGGCGCGCGGGCGTGACCTCCCTCTCTTCAAGTCGGAGTACAACGAACTTCGCGGCGCCTTCGGAGGCGGATCGCAGGTAGCCATGGAGATCGCCTGGACTGCGGTGATCGGCGCGACCACGGGTTCTTACACTGCCGGTCAGAAACTCGAGGGGCAGATCGCGGTCTTTCTGAAGTTCCGGGACGGCCTCATTGTTCGGCAGAGGATCTACCGCTGTATCCCCGCCATGGTTAGTGTGACCGCGTCGGGTGTACACTCATCGTAGCCACTGACTCGGAGGAGCCTGCTCCATGAAGTACAGCGCCGCGCTTGCCCTCGTTCCCCTGTTGACCCTGGGTTGCGGGTCGTCGCCCGCAGCGCCGACCGCGGCCCCGACGCCCACTGGCCCCCGTGCGATCGGTATCGCAACGCAGGTCGTGCCCTCGGGAGTCAATGGATTCACATCGCCCACGTCGGTCACGGTCCGTCTATCGGTGCTCCACGGATCGACCACGCCGATCGAATCGGCATCCTTCCGTATGGTTGACGCCAATGGTCAGACGCTCACCGAGGCCTCCGTCGTGGCGTTGGTGACGTCGCCGCCCAATCCAGATCAGTACCTTTTCGCGGACACCGCCATACAGACCCTTCGCTGGCCGGCTGAACGCGGCGTCGGGTCCCGCATCGAAGTGACCCTCACGTTCCGGGATGCCGCGGGAGTTCTGAGCAGCCACTCGTTTTCGATTCCCGCCCGGTAGAGCCGGGCCCGACCGCAGGTCAGGGCAGGAGTCGCTTCAAAAAGCGTCGGACGTTGCCGCCCATGACTCCCTCGATGGCGGTCTGATCCAGACCGAGGTCGAGCAGGGCCTGCGTGACCTGAGGCAGACCCGTGACATCGAACGGTGCAACGACCGCGCCATCGAAGTCCGAACCCAGCGCCACATGCTCGAAGCCGGCCACGTTGATCGCATGGGCGATCGCGCGGGCGACGGCATGAGCGTCGCCGCCGCAGACCGCGGTTTCCCAGACCCCGATGCCGACAAGGCCTCCATTGGCCGAGATGGCTGCGAGCTGAGCGTCCGAGAGGTTGCGCTGGTTGTCGCAGGTGCCCCGAACCCCGGTATGCGAGACCACGACGGGCCGCGTCGCGATCTTCAGCACATCGTCGAGCGTAGCGGGAGAGGCATGCGCAAGGTCGATCACCATCTTCTTCGCTTCCATCCGAGCGACCCATTCACGTCCGAGCGGGGTGAGGCCGGAGCGGGAGACGCCGTGGGCGGACCCGCCGATCTCCGTGTCGAAGAAATGCGTGGGCGCCATCATGCGAATCCCGGCCTCGTACAGGCGATCAAGGTTCGAGAGATCGCCCGCGAGGGCGTGCGCGCCTTCCACGCCGATGAACGCCGCCACCACGGTCTTGTCGGTCGCGCGCTTCGTCTCGAAAGCCGCGAGGTCGGCCGCGGTTCGCACAACCCTGAGACGTCCGCCCGATCGCGCGGCGGCGGCGGTGACGCGGGAGGCCTGGTACAACGCGCGCTCGGTCAGGTTGTTCCAGGTGCGCGGCGGCCAGAACTGCGCCACCGCGAGCAGGGTGATGTTGTCGGTGTCCGCGGTGTTGCTTAGGATGTTCATCCGCCGCGGCGTCTTCGTTACGATGGTGAAGGCCTGAAGCGCCACCCCTCCTTCAACGAGGCGCGGCACATCCACGTGGCCGCGGCCACCACGCGAGAGGAGATCGCGGTTCCACAGCGTGGTGTCGGCGTGCAGGTCAGCCACGAAGAGCCTGTCGTGGAGGATGCGGGCGCGCTCGCTTACCGCGATGGACCGGTTCGTGACCCGGTTCATCCTTTTTTCGGCGATCGACGGTGCTATGGCCCAGACCGTCCCGAGTACGAGGATGATGGCGATGCCGGCTTTTCCGAGGAGCTTCATGAAGGCGGAAGCCTATCCGGTACCCGCCCTCGCGGATAGACTCCGCCGACCTTGAGGAAACTGGAGGTTCGCAACCTCGACGATCTGCACTCGTTCCTCCGGCTCCCCGAAAGAGACTGGTCGAAGATCA
>JANNJB010000773.1:0-1640 GCA_031405615.1 Vicinamibacteria bacterium
ACCGCCTGCCACGACCGAAGGAGGGTTCGGCGGTCGATCAACATGAGGGGGCGAGGATATCAGCGGGTTTCGCGGGAGTTTCGCGGGTGAGAACGGAACTCCGCGCTAGCAGCCTGTGGTGAAAGTCTTTTCTCGCAGCCGATCGTCAAAAGTACATGGCGATGGGAAAGCGTCGGAAGAAGCAGGGAGGACTGTTCGTACTGACGGAGGACCTTCCTAAGAGCCCTGGTCATCCTTTCTACGGACGACTCAACGAGCTTCTGGAGAAAGCGGGATTCGACAAGTACGTCGAGTCACGGTGCCGGAAGTTCTACGCGGCGAAGCTGGGACGTCCGAGCATGGCTCCCGGTATGTATTTCAGGATCGCCATGATTGGGTACTTCGAAGGCCTGGGATCCGAGCGCGCCATGTCGTGGCGAGCATCGGATTCGTTGGCGCTGCGCAGCTTTCTCGGCCTCGCACTGCACGAGGGGACGCCGGACCACTCGACAATTTCTCGGACACGTCGATTGATTGATGTGGAAACGCACAACGAGGTGTTCTCCTGGGTCCTCAGTCAGCTGAGTGAGTCAGGGCTGGTCGAGGGCAAGACGATCGGTATTGACGCGACGACTCTGGAAGCGAACGCGGCGATGCGGAGCATCGTGCGCCGGGATACCGGAGAGTCGTACACGGACTTTTTGAAAGGCCTGGCGGAGGCCTCGGGAATCAAGACGCCGACTCGGGCGGCCATGGTGCGTCTGGACCGGATGCGCAAGAAGAAGGGCTCCAACGTTGAGTGGATGAGCGAATCGGATCCCGACTCGCGAATCACGAAGATGAAGGATGGGCGGACGCGGCTCGGGCACAAGGCGGAGCAGGCTGTGGACATGACGACGGGAGCGATCGTCGCGGTAACGATCCAAGGCGCGGACCAGGGCGATACGACCACGATCGAGAACACGGTGCGTGAAGCGCAGACGCAGATCGAACGCATCCATGGTGATGGGAAGCTCAAGAAGGTCGTGACCGACAAGGGCTATCACAGCACCGCCGTGCTGCAATCACTCGATGCGCGGGGACTCCAAGCCTACGTATCCGTCCCGATTCAACGTCGTCGAAAGTGGTACGGCGATCTAAGCGCTCGCCGAGCCGTGTACGCGAATCGTCGAAGGAATCAGGGGAAGCACGGACAGGCGCTGCAACGCCTGCGCGGAGAACGATGTGAGCGACCGTTTGCGCATATGTATCGAACCGGCGGTCTGAGACGGCCGCAGGTACGCGGACACGAGAACGTACTGAAACGAGTCCTCGTCCACAGCAGCGCGTTCAACCTCTCCCTCCTGATGCGGACCATCTGCGGCGTGGGCACTCCTCGAAGCCTGCAGGGTCGTATTCGGGCAGTTCTTGTCGCGCTGGCTTCACTATTCAAACCCCTCAAGCGCTTTCTCCGCCGGCCGAGCGACGTGCGCGGATTCTCACGACCTTTGTCGGCTCAGCGCCTCGATGATGTGATGACGCCTGCGAACGTGGTTTTCACCACGGGCTGCTAGGCCCCGGCTTTCGCCGGGGTGACGTGAGTGCCCAATGGCCATCATAGAAATCGGGTTCGGGGCACACTACCAAGCAAATTGGACCTCTCGTCACCCCCGCGCAAGCGG
>JANNJB010000774.1:0-3127 GCA_031405615.1 Vicinamibacteria bacterium
ACGCGCTGGGCGCCATCGGGCGGCGTTCCGCGGCGCTCAAGAAGATGTGCGCGGAGACCGCCCTTCGCATGGCCGAGAACGCATCGAAGGCCGCGCAGTTCGTGGGCAAGGAAGCCCAGAAAGAAATGGCAAAGCCCCGCCCGAAAGCGTAGAGGTTTGCTGACGCCGCCAATTCGCCGCGTGCGGCGTCATCCCGAGGAGGCCGACGGAAGGCGGCCGAGCGCGCCAGCCTGGCCTCGGGCCACGAAGGGAACTTCTGTCCCACCACTAGACATCGTCGTCACCGACCTCGCCCTCTCCGGCGAGGCCTACGCCGAGAACAAGGGCGAGACGATCTACGTCGATGGCGCGATCCCGGGCGAGAAGGTCCGGGTTCGCATCGTGGATCGGGCCGAGGACGGTGTCGCTAAAGCGCAACTCCTCGAAGTGCTCGAGCCCTCGCCCCATCGGGTTCAGCCCGCCTGTCCCCACGCGGCCTCGTGCGGCGGCTGCTCGTTTCAGCATGTCGCCTACGACGAGCAGCTGAGGCAGAAGACACACCTGCTCGACGGCCTGCTTGAGGACACCCTGGGCCCCGACCGGCCGACCGTGGCTCCCATGATCGGCATGCCGGTGGATGAAGCAGGCGTTCCCCGTCACTTCCGCCAGAAAGCCGCGTTCACCTTCACGGAAGACGACCGCGGACGGCTGCAGATCGGCCACTTCGCCCGCGGCACCCACACCGTAGTGCCGGTCACCGAGTGCCTCGTCCACTCTCCGCGCGCCAATCAGGTGGCCTTCGCCATCAAGGACGCGATGGCCGCGAAGAAGGTTCCCGTGGCCACCGAACGCGGCGGCCTCCTGCGCCACGTCGTGGTGCGCGTCACCGAGGATCAGAAGGAAGCGGTGGCGGTGGTGGTGGCGACGGAGGAACACCCGGCCCTTCAAGGACCGCTCAAGCAGATCGTCGGCTCGAAGTCGAAGCCTGACGGCCTGCTGCTCAACCTTCACGACCAGGCTTCGCCCTATCTCTTTGGTCCGCACACGGTGCGGATCGACGGCCTTGGGCACGTGAAGGAAACCGCCCTCGGCCCGAGTTTCCTGTCCTCGCCCACGGGATTCTTCCAGACGAACATCCACGGCGCGTCTCACCTCGTTCGCCTGGTCAAGGCCGCCATCGGAGCAGCGAAGCCGTCACTCAACGTGCTGGACCTCTACAGCGGCAGCGGCCTCTTCGCGCTGCCCCTCGCAATCTCTGGGCATCGCGTCACCGCGGTCGAGGAAAGCCGCAAGGCGTCTCGCGAGGCCGCGAAGAATGCGCAGCTCTCGGGCGTGCCCGAGTCACGGCTGCGCCTGATGCCCGCCAAGGTCGAGGAGGCGATCGAACACCTCGTTCGCCAGGAGTGGGACGCCGCCGTGATCGACCCCCCGCGTTCGGGTTGTCCCGACGATGTCATGCGGACGCTCTGCCGCCGGATCGGCCCGAGGAAACTCGTGATCGTCTCGTGCAACCCCGAAGCGCTGATGGACGAGATGCGGATCGCGTACGACGCGGGCTACCGCGCATCGCTGGTGCAGCCGGTCGACATGTTCCCGCACACACCCCACATCGAGACCGTGGTCGTGCTCGAACTCAGGCATCGCGCGCGGACCGTGGCGAGGACGGAGCGGTCCACCGCGCACTTCGCGGCGCGGAGCGAGGGGCCAGAAAAGCCCCGGGAGTTCAAGAAGAAAGCCGTGAAGCCAAAGCCGGCGAAGCCCTGGGACCGGATGCCCAAGCGGGAGAGATAGCGACCATGAATATCTGACTGTTAACGAAGGATATTCATGGTATCGTCATCGCCGTGATTGTCCGATCCACCGACCTTGACCGGGTGCGCGCCGCCCTCAGGCGCAGCCGGGTGGTAGCACTTCTGGGTCCGCGACAGTGTGGAAAGACAACTCTGGCGCGGCAATTTGTGCCTGCGGCCTCGGTCAACTATTTTGACCTTGAGGACCCGGCGAGCCTGGGTCGGCTGAGCGAACCCGAAACTTCTTTGCGGCCGCTCAGAGGTCTGGTAGTCATCGACGAGATTCAACGCCGCCCCGATCTGTTCCCGCTCCTTCGCGTTCTGGCCGACCGTCGTCCCCTGCCCGCGCGCTTCCTTATCCTCGGCAGCGCCGCTCCCGAACTTCTCCGGCAGTCGTCCGAAACCCTCGCGGGACGTCTCGAAACCGTCCCCTTGGAGGGTCTCCGCCTGGCGGATCTGGGCGCTCCAGCGCAAACTCGTCATTGGCTGCGCGGGGGCTTCCCGCTGGCGTTCACGGCCCGGACGGAAGCCGACTCCCTGACCTGGCGGCGGCAGTTTCTGCAGACCTTTCTGGAACGTGACCTCCCGCAGCTGGGTGTGGCCATCGAAGCCGTGGCCCTTCGTCGCTTCTGGAACATGGTGGCGCATTACCACGCTCAGACGTGGAACGGGGCCGAACTCGCGCGGGCCCTCGCGATCAGTGAGTCTGCCGTCCGCCGATATCTCGACCTGATGACCGGGGTGTTCATGATGCGGCAACTGCCGCCCTGGTTCGAGAATCTCGGCAAGCGTCAGGTGAAGTCTCCGAAGGTCTACGTTCGGGACAGTGGGCTCCTTCACGCCCTTCTTGGGCTGTCGAATGCGCGCGATCTCGAGCACCACCCCAAGGTCGGCGCTTCATGGGAGGGCTACGCGGTAGAGGAAGTCCTCAAGGCGCTGCAGCCAGACGAGGCCTACTACTGGGCGACTTACCAGGGCGCCGAACTGGACCTGCTTCTCTTCAAGAAGGGTCGTCGCATCGGGATCGAATGCAAACGTGCCGACGCGCCGACCCTGACTCCGTCCATGCGTATCGCGATGGACGACTTGAAACTCGACGAGCTTCGCGTGGTGTACCCGGGTGAACGGCGGTACTCCCTTGGCCGCAAGGTGGAGGTGGTGCCGCTCAGGCAGGTGGCGGGTGCGGACTGATGGGTGCCCGGGCCGGATTCCATACCGGCGGAACGACTTGGGCGTCGCTCATAGGAGAATCACACCATGGCTCAACGACCCCCTGACGTGACCCCGGAGATCGCGCAGAGCGATCTCACCGAAGACCAGCTTCAGCACTACCTGAAACAGAAGGAGGTCGCGGTCGA
>JANNJB010000775.1:0-2167 GCA_031405615.1 Vicinamibacteria bacterium
GACGCCTTCTCGGGCGCGTCGTTGCGGGTGGAAAGCGCCCGCATGGCGTTGAACCCGCCCACCCCGAGGCCGGTGATCGCGGCTTCGCTCCCCCCCGCGATCATGACGTCCGCTTCGCCGCGCTGGATCACGCGGAAGGCGTCGCCGATCGAGTGAGCGCTCGACGTGCACGCGGTGGCGGTGGCCGAGGACGGTCCGCGCGCGCCGGTGCGGATGGTCACCCATCCGGCCGCGAGATTGATGATGGCCGAGGGAATGAAGAACGGCGAGATCCGGCGGGGCCCGCCGTTGAGCATCTCCGTGTGCTCTCTCTCGATGGTCGCGAAACCGCCGATCCCGCTCCCGATGAAGACGCCCACCATCTCCGACTCCTCGCGCGTGAACGTGAGGTTCGAGTCCTTGATGGCGTATTCGCTCGCCGCGACCCCGAGCTGGATGAAGCGATCCATCTTGCGCGCTTCCTTCTTGTCCGAGTAGACGTGCGGGTCGAAGTTCTTCACCTCGCACGCGAACCTGGTGGTGTGCCTCGAGCAGTCGAAAAGCGTGATCGGCCCCGCCCCGGACTTCCCGGCGAGGAGACCCTCCCAGGTGGACTCCGCCCCTATCCCGAGGGGAGAGACCACTCCGAGGCCAGTGACAACTACTCGTCTCATGATTGAGGAACGCCCCCTCACCCGGAAGGTCCGGGCGGGCCGGCTACTTCTTCGCGTGCTTGGTGATGTAGTCGATCGCGCTTTGTACGTTGCTGATCTTCTCGGCGTCTTCGTCGGGGATCTCGATCTTGAACTCCTCTTCGAGGGCCATGACGAGTTCGACGATGTCGAGGCTGTCCGCGCCGAGGTCGTCGACGAACTTGGCCTCGGATTTCACGGCTTCTTCTTCGACCGAGAGCTGCTCAACGATGATCTTTTTGACGCGGGCTTCAAGCGATTCCATTTTTTTCCTCTTGCAGGTTTTCTACTATATCCAGAAGCTACGGAGTGCCTGACCCCAACCGCTTCGGCCTAACGATCGCACAGGAACGTGGTTCCTGCGGATTCTACATATGGAAGCCGCCATCCACCGAGATGGTCTGGCCGGTCACATACGCGGAAGCCTCCGACGCGAGATACACAACGAGTGCGGCAATGTCCGAAGGCGCGCCGGTGCGGCCGAGCGGAATGTTCGCGAGCAGGGCCTGCTTCGCGGCATCGGGCATGGCGCTCGTCATGTCGGTATCGATGAAGCCCGGCGCGATCACATTGACGCGAATCCCCCGTGAGGCGACTTCTCTTGCTATCGACTTGGAGAAGCCGATGAGGCCCGCCTTGGCCGCGGCGTAGTTCGCCTGGCCGGCGTTTCCGGTGAGGCCGACCACCGAGCCGATGTTGATGATCGAGCCGCTGCGTTGTTTGAGCATGGGCTTCATGACCGCCTGGGTCGATATGAATACGCTCGTGAGATTGGTGGCGATCACGTCGTCCCATTCCGCGGGCTTCATGCGGAGGAGCAGATTGTCCCGGGTGATGCCTGCGTTGTTGACCAGCACATCGATGCGCCCATGGCCGGTGACGGTGGACGAGATCAGCGCCTCGATCGATTCCCGGGAAGCGACATCCACCGGGTGCGCGTGGGCCTTGCCGCCCGCGGCCGCGATCTCCTTCACCACATCGTCGAGTTTCCCCTGATCGCGGGCCGCGCAGATCACCGTGGCGCCCGCCTCGGCGAGAGCCAGGGCGATGCCCCTTCCGATGCCGCGCGAAGCGCCGGTCACGATCGCGATCTTTCCGTCTGATCTGAGGTTCAAGAGGTTTGTCTCCGTTTGGCCTTAAGCGCCCGCTTCGACGCGCGCGATCCGGGCGACTTCCGCGGTGATCTTCCCGTTGATGCCGCTCTTCGAGAACTCGCCCGCGGTGCGGATGCCTTCACTGATCGCGAAGGCGTCCGACTTGCCGTGGCCGATCACGCAGCACCCCTTGACCCCGAGGAGCGGGGCGCCTCCCACCTCGCGCGGATCGATTCTTTTCTTGAGAGCCTTGAAAGCGCCCCAGGCGAGCACCGCCCCGGCCCTGGCGAGCGGCCTCTTGCGGATCTCTTCCTTCAGCATGTGCACGATCGAACTCGCAAGGGTCTCGCTCGATTTGAGGATGACGTTTCCGGTGAAACCGTCCATCACCACCACGTCGGC
>JANNJB010000776.1:0-2919 GCA_031405615.1 Vicinamibacteria bacterium
CGGCCAGGCCATCGAAAAGCCGGTTTACAGTTTCAAGGAGGGCCGACGTACGGGCACGAAGCTGATAAAATTGGAGGCCGACCAAATTTTAATGCTGGACTGCCTGCACGGGCTCTATCCGCCGATCACCGAAGGCATTGACGCCAGCGCACAGTTCCGGCTTTACATCGAAACGCAGAACACTCTGTTTGAAGGCGACGGCAAGTCCAAGCGCCTGACCAAATTCACCGACGTGCGACTGCTGCGCCGAATGCTCCGCGACGCGCGCCATCGCAATCACAGCGCGCTCCGCACCGTGTTGCACTGGCATTACGTCCGCGCTGGCGGGCGCTTCGGCGTCGCCGAGGAAGATGTCGACGCGGTAGTCGCCCTTCGGCCAGCCCTTCGAGTTCTCGACGTGGAATTCGTTGCTCGCCGGACCGGTCGAATCGAACTCCATGGTGGTCTCGTTGACCTTGGAGGCCTGATCACCCTTCACGAATGACCACAGCGCGCGCAGCTTGATGTGACCGACGCCCGCGGTGGCGACCGAGGCGTAGATCACGTCCTTGGTGGCGAAGGTCTCGGAGGCGGCGGTGACCACCTTGTCGGATCCGATGGCGTTGCCAAGCGTGACCGAAGCGACGGAGGGCGGCGCGGGGGTTGGAACCGGCGTGGCGACGGCCACGGGCGGCGGGGGCGGCGGCGCCGGCTTGCTGCCGCAGGCGGCGGTGAGGGCTACGAGGGTGAGGATGGTAGTGCGTCGCATTAAGTTCTCCGGGGGCGTTAGGGTTTGGCGGGAATCTTGAGTTCCCAGCCGACCTGGATCAGGTCAGGATTCTTGATTCGGTCCTTGTTGGCTTCATGAATGAGCTTCCAGAGACTCGAGTTTCCGTACTTCTTCTTGGCGATCTTCGAAAGTGTGTCACCCGACTTCACGGTGTAGGTCTCGAAGACCACGGCCGCGGCTTTAGCCGTCGTCGACGCGCCGCCCGTGACGCCCGAAAAATCGGGCATTCCGGAGTCGGGCTGTTTGGTGTTGGGCATGAATGGCTCTCCTCGAATCGACGGTCGTCCACTGTGGACACCGACATGTCAAGGTTACATGACCGGTTCTGTGCGAGAACGAACACAGCAGACCGCACCGTTCTTCGCTCCGGGCGGTTACGATTCGCCCCCATGTCCGCCGACCTTCGGGAGTTCCTCGCCGCCCTCCGTCGCGAAAGCGACCTCGTTGAGATAGACGCCCCGGTCGATGCGCGTCTCGAAGCGGCGGAGGTCCACCGACGCGTGATCGCGGCGGGCGGCCCGGCACTGCTCTTCAAGAACGTTGTCGGTTCCGACTTTCCGCTCGTCACGAATCTCTTCGGGACACCGAGGCGGTCCGAGATGGCGTTTGGCGGAAACGCCGCGCGCTTCGTACGGCGCGCGGTGGACGTGGTCCAGCATGCCCTGCCGCCCACCCTGGGCAAAGCATGGAGCGCTCGCGATCTCGTCATGTCGGGTCTCAAGGTTGGACTCCGGCGAAAAGGCGGCGGGCCGGTCACCGAGGTCCGCGAAGGCCCCAATCTCTCGCGGCTCCCCGCACTCATGTGCTGGCCTGAAGACGGCGGCCCCTTCATCACTCTGCCCCTCGTCCTGACCGCGCATCCGGACGGCCTTGGCACCAACCTCGGCATGTACCGGATGCACGTCTACGACAACAAGACCACGGGGATGCACTGGCAGATCGGCAAAGGCGGGGGATTCCACTACGACGTCGCGGAGAAGCGAGGCGAGTCGCTTCCCGTGAGCGTCCACGTGGGCGGGCCGCCCGCTCTCATTCTGTCGGCGATAGCGCCGCTGCCCGAGAACATCCCGGAATTGCTGCTCGCCTCGCTCATCCTGGGCCGTAGGCTCGACCTGGTTGAAGGCGTGAGCGACGTCCCTCTCGTCGCGAGCGCCGAGTTCGCCCTGGTTGGCCGCGTGCCGGCCCGAACGCGTCGGCCCGAGGGACCCTTCGGGGATCACTACGGCTACTACTCCCTGGTCCACGACTATCCGGTGTTCGAGATCGACCGCGTGTACCACCGCCGTGATGCGATCTACCCGGCGACCGTCGTGGGCAAGCCGCGGCAGGAGGACTTCTTCATCGGCGATCTGCTTCAGGACCTGCTCTCGCCTCTCTTCCCGCTGGTCATGCCGCAGGTCAAGGCTCTGTGGTCGTATGGCGAGACCGGCTATCACTCACTCGCTGCGGCGATCGTGCAGGAACGCTACGAACGCGAAGCGATGGCGAGCGCTTTCCGGATCCTCGGCGAAGGCCAACTCTCTCTCACGAAGTTCCTGCTTCTGACCGATTCGTCGGCCGGAATCGACCTCAAGGACTTCCGCGCGACTCTGACCCACATCCTCGAACGCACCACGCCCGAGACGGATCTTTTTCTCTTCCCGAATCTGTCGATGGACTCCCTCGACTACACCACGCCCACGATCAATCGCGGGTCGAAGGGCGTCTGGATGGGCGTGGGGCCGAAGAGGCGGGAACTGCCGCGCGAGTTCACGGGCGTCCCGGGCCCCTCGGTCACCGACGTTCGGGTGTTCTCACCCGGCTGCCTCGTTGTGGGCGCACCGCCGTACCGTGGCTCCGACCCGGATGAAGCGGCGGTAGTCGCGCGAATCGCCGCGGATCCTGCTTTTGCGGCGTGGCCCCTGGTGGTGCTCTCCGACGAACCCGCGCGCGCCGCGCGATCGACGATCAACTTCCTGTGGACCACGTTCACGAGGTTCGAGCCGGCCCGCGACATCCACGGCGCGCGCCAGAACATCGTTGCGAACCACGTCGCCCTCTCGCCCCCGATCGTGATCGACGCGCGGACGAAACCCTGGTTCCCGAAGGAACTCTCCGCGGACGATGCGACGGCGAAGAAGGTGAGCGATCGCTGGAAGGAATACTTCCCC
>JANNJB010000777.1:0-1772 GCA_031405615.1 Vicinamibacteria bacterium
GAGCGACGAGGGTGTGGGAAAGATGGCGGGCGTCGCCAACGTAAATGGGCCGGCCCTCGCGAAGCCGAATGATGACCACGGTCGTCGTGTCGATGATGGGAATCGCCAGGAGCAGCACCGGCATGAGCACCGGGAAATACGAGCTGCTGGCGCTCGTGGTGTAGCGCTCGAGTAGGAGAATCGAAGCCATCACGAAGCCCACGAAGTGGCTCCCGCAGTCCCCGAGAAAGATCGACGCCGGGTTGTAGTTGAAGAACAGGAAGCCGATCAGCACCCCGATGAAAGCGAGGGTCAGCGCCGCGATCAGGTTTTCGCCGGAGGCGAGCGCGTTCACCACAAGCACCGAACTGGCGATGAGAGCCACTCCCGAAGCCAGTCCGTCCATGTTGTCCAGAAGGTTGAACGCGTTCGTGATGCCGACAAGCCAGAAGATCGTGAGCGCCGCGTTCAGGAACGGGTGGGGCAGGAAGCTCGTCGAAACCCCGCCCAGAACCACACACAGTGCCGCGGAGAACTGTCCCAGGGCCTTCGCCCAGAACGGGAACCTGCTTCCAAAGATGTCGTCGATCAGACCGGTGGAGAAGGCGATCAGGCTGCCCAGCAGAATCCCGAGGAGCTTGGGCCCTACCGTCGGAGCGTCCTGCAGACCCTCGCCCAAAAACTCTTGAAAAAAGGGACTGCTGAGCGCGGCAAAACCGAGGGCCGCGGCCGTCCAAAAGACCAGAGCCGGCGCGACGCCGCCAAGGCGGGCGATGGGCGCTTTGTGCACTTTTCTCTCGCCGGGAAGATCGATCGCCCCGGTTTTCCGCGCGAGCAGGCGTGCGACCGGCACCAGCGCCACGGTGGCGAGGGTGGCGGCGATCGGAATCGTGAGTACGGCGGTTGGGTTCATGAAGATTCGGGCAGACCGTCAGCATCTTCAGGCACAACGCGGACCTGCGAATTCCTTGGTTCTGCACGGTTTTTGGGGGAACCCGAATGATATCCGCGCATGCCGGTTCGGCTTGTGAAGGCCGTCACGTCAAGACGCTGGGTTCATTTTAGGGAATATTCGCCAGAATCGAAGCATCCTGCGTCCAAGAGGCGGCGAGATCGCGTGCGTTCGCCCTCGGCCAGGACGGGTTGGTACGGCGAAGACGGGCAAGTTCTTCGATGGCGCGTATGGTTTCACCCGACCAAGCGAGCACTTGCGCGTACGCCAGACCGATACCCATGTGGGTGGGATCGAGTCGCACCGCTTCCTTCATTTCCTGCTTCGCCTCGCCCAGGTTTCCCTGGTAGTACTTCACCCAGCCAAGATCCGTTCGGGCCTCGCCCCACTGGGGTCTCAGTTTCACCACGGCCTGGAGATCGTCGTGGGCGCGTTGCAGCCGAGCCGGATCGTATTGCCCGCGGCTGTAGGCCAGGGCGAGCCAGGCGAGACCGCGCTGCCTTCGCGCTCCATCGAGGTAGGGATGGGCGTTCACGACATCCTCGAGCGCGGCCAGTCGACTCTCGGGCGAGGTACGGGCAAGTGCGGCCCGCTCTCTCGCGGCGCCGATGCTTCGATAGACGCACGCGAGGGCCACCACGGCCATGAACGCGATGAATGCGCGACGAGCCCAGGTGGCTGCCGGTTTCGTCCCTTCAGAACCCGCGGTGGCGATACCGAGCAGAACCGCGAAGGCCAGGGCGTTCGCAGGAATCCGAAAACCGAAGTCGAAAAATGAATGGAACACCATCGTGAGGCAGGAAGCGAGAGCCCCCGCCCGCAGCCACTTGCCGCTGCGGCT
>JANNJB010000778.1:0-5990 GCA_031405615.1 Vicinamibacteria bacterium
CTTAAGGCGCGAGGCTGAGGAGTTGCGGCACGAGGCGAGCCAAGCGCCGCGTGATCCGAAGAAGAGGCCCACGGGCCGCCGATCGCCATCGATCCTTCTCCGGCGGGCCGAAGCGCTCGAGGCCGAAGCCGCGGAGATCGAGGACGAATTCCAGGCCCAGGCCCGCCGCGAGGGCGCGCTGCCCGGCTGGCTGCGGGCGAGATAGAACGA
Organism: Vicinamibacteria bacterium; assembly: GCA_031405615.1. Classification (GTDB taxonomy): domain Bacteria; phylum Acidobacteriota; class Vicinamibacteria; order Fen-336; family JAGNNV01; genus JAGNNV01. The sequence continues at coordinate 211 of JANNJB010000778.1, forward strand.
CTCCGGGCGGCCTCTGTTACGCTCCGCGCGTTCATGAAACGAGTGCGCGTTTCCGCCGGGCGGACTCCCTACGATGTCTGGATTGGTGAGGGGCTCCTGACCGGCGCACGCCTGCGATCGGTCGTCGGAGACGCCGCGGACGGAATCGTGATCTCGTCGAAGCGGGTGATGGGCCTGCATGGAGAGAGTCTGGGCCGCGCTCTCCGGGACGCCGGCTTCGCATCTCGCCGCACCCTTCTCCTGCCCGACGGCGAAGGCGCCAAGACCACACGCGCCTTCGAGCGAACACTTCAGGCCATGGCGAAAGCGGGGCTCGACCGATCGAGCTTCGTCATAGCTTTCGGGGGCGGCTCAATCGGCGATTCGGCGGGTTTCGCGGCGGCCACGTACATGCGGGGAATCCGATTCGTCCAGATCCCCACGACCCTGCTTTCCATGGTGGACAGCAGCGTCGGTGGGAAAACCGGAATCAACCTCCCTTCCGGCAAGAATCTCGTGGGCTCGTTTCACCAGCCATCACTGGTCCTGGCCGATCTCTCGTTTCTGCGGACACTGCCTGCCCGGGAGAGGCAAAGCGGCGTCTACGAGATTCTCAAGTGCGGTCTCCTGAAAAGCCAGCGCCTCCTGGACCTCGTCTCGAACACACGGGGCCTCAGACGGGCCACATTGTCCGAGACGGAAGAAGCGATCGAGGGCGCCGTAAAGATCAAGGCCCGGATCGTCGAACGCGATGAGCGGGAGAAAGGCGATCGCATCCTCCTGAATCTCGGGCACACGCTTGGCCATGCCCTGGAGGCCGCGACCTCGTATCGCGTCTTCACCCATGGCGAGGCCGTCGGTTACGGCATGGAGTTCGCGGTGGACCTCGGCGAAGCCATCGGCATGACACCCCCAAAGGCTGCGCGGAGCATGCGTTCTGCGATCGCGGCCGTGGGGCCGCGCACCCGAGTCCGAAAGACGATGGTGAGGCGAGCCGCCGAGGCGACGCTCGGCGACAAGAAGCGCGATGGCGAAGTGCTGAAGGAGATCCTGCTGACCGGCCCCGCGCGACCGGCAGTGCATCGAATCGAAGCGAAGAGCTTCGCCGCCCTGGCTGGTGGATGGCTGGCGCGAAAGGCCGCGGCTAGCAGCTAGGCGCCCATCAGGAGCAGCAGGGCGGCCTTCTGAGCGTGGAGTCGGTTGCCCGCCTGCTGGAAGACCACGGACTGCGGCCCGTCCATCACCTCATCCGTAACCTCGAGCCCCCGGTGCGCGGGCAGGCAGTGCATGAAGACCGCATCGCCCGCGGCCCTGGACATCAGGTCGGCGTTTACGGTGAAGGAAGCAAACGCAGCCTTGCGCTTCTCCGCCTCCCCCTCCTGCCCCATCGAGGTCCAGACGTCGGTGTAGACCGCTCGGGCCCCCGCGACCGCCTGCGCCGGATCGTTGACCAGCTTCGCCGGCGGCGTGCCCAGTTTCTGGGCATCGCGCGCCGTGCTTTTGGTGATCAGCGGATTGGGCTCGAAACCCTTGGGCGTCGCGATCGTCATCTCCACACCCAGGCGGGACGCGCCGATCATCAATTCGTGGCAGACGTTGTTGCCGTCGCCGACGTACGCGACCTTCAAGCCGGACAGGGTCCCGAAACGTTCACGCAGAGTGAAGAAGTCGGCGAGAGCCTGGCAGGGGTGGAGAAGATCGGAGAGACCGTTGATCACCGGCTTGGTTCCGAACTTGGCGAGATCGAGAACATCCTGATGCGCGAATACCCTCGCCATGATGCCGTCGGCGAACGTGGAAAGGACACGCGCGGTGTCGGCCACCGACTCGCCCACGCTGAGGTGAATCTCGTCATGATTCAGGACCACCGCGAGGCCGCCGAGCTGGAACATGCCCACCTCGAAGGAAACCCGGGTGCGGGTCGAGGGTTTCTGGAAGATCATGGCGAGGGTCTTGCCGAGGAGGGCGTGCTTGAAGAGGCCGGGGTCGCGCTTCATCTTTTCCGCAAGGGCGAAGATCTCGTCGATGTCTTCCCGCGAGTAGTCTTTAAGGGAGATGAGATGTTTCGGTTTCATGGCTGAGCTTTGGTCCGAGTATAGGGCGAAGATCGGCCTCATCCTGTGATCGTCGGCATACTCCTCGCCGCGGGCCGTGGCCGCCGGATCGGCGTTCCCAAGGCCCTGCTTCGGCTCGAGGGCGAGACGTTCCACGCGCGGGGTCTGAGGGCGTTCCGCGAAGCCGGCCTCGAGACCATCGTGGTGGTGAATCGAGCCGTCGATGAGGCGCTCGGGGTTGCTCACGCGGGCGAACATCGGGTTTTGAACCCCGACCCCGATCACCCGTCCGGGATGTTCGAATCCGTCCGTCTTGGCGCGGGCGCGGCCATCGAGCGCGGCGCGGGCGGCGCCTTGTGCCTTCCGGTAGACCTGCCCCTCGTGACCCCCGCGGACATCCGTGCGGTCGTGGCGATGCTCGGCGGCGGGGCCTCCATCGTGGTTGCGACCCACGGCGAAAGACGCGGTCACCCGATCGGAGTGAGCCGGAGCGTGCTGGAGGAGATCCTCACGTCACCCGCGTCCACCACTCTGCGCGACATCGTCCGAAGGGACGCCGGCCGGGTAGTTGAGGTCCCTGCCTCCGAGGGGGCGATCCTCGGCGTCAACACCCCGGAAGACCTCGAGCGGGTGTCGAATCGGACTTTTCGGTAAACTAGCTGGCTTCCCCCTCCATTCTGCGGGGAAATCAGAGAGGACGACGCCCAAAAGGCCCCCCAAATGACTCAGTTGCGCAACATCGCCATCATCGCCCACGTCGATCATGGCAAGACCACCCTCGTGGACACGCTCCTCCGCCAGGCCGGCGGTTTCCGGGAAAACCAGGAAATCGCCGAGCGGGTCATGGACTCAAACGACCTCGAACGCGAACGCGGGATCACCATCCTCGCGAAGAACGCGGCCGTCCGTTACAAGGGCACCAAGATCAACATCTGCGATACCCCCGGCCACGCCGACTTCGGCGGCGAGGTCGAGCGCGCGCTCAGCATGGTCGACGGCGTCCTGCTCCTCGTCGACGCTTCGGAAGGCCCGCTCCCCCAGACCCGCTACGTTCTGCGCAAGGCGCTCGAGAAGAAGCTCGCGCCCATCGTGGTCATCAACAAGATCGACCGCAAGGACGCGCGCATCCAGGAAGTCCTGAACGCGGTGTACGACCTGTTCATCGACCTCGACGCGACGGAAGCCCAGCTCGACTTCCCCGTCATCTACGCGAACGCGCGAGCCGGCCTCGCGGGCCTGACTCCGGACGAGGAGATGAAGGACCTCGGTCCCCTCTTCGATGCCATCATCAAGACGGTGCCGGACCCGGGAGGCGACCCCGCGAAGGTCCTCCAGATGCTGATCGCGAACCTCGACTATTCCGACTATCTCGGACGCCTCGCCATCGGCCGCGTCTTTGAGGGGACAGTGAAAACCGGGGAGAACGTGGCCCTCGTCCGCCGCGACGGCACGACCACAACCGCGAAGATCACCAAGCTCTTCACGTTCGAGGAAATCCATCGACTCGAGGTTCAGGAGGCGAGTGCGGGCGACATCGTGGCCCTCGCCGGTTTCTCCGAGGTGAATATCGGCGAGACGGTCACAAGCGCTGCCGATCCCCAGCCGCTCCCGCCGCTGCACATCGACGAGCCCACCCTCTCGATGGTGTTCTCGATCAACACCTCGCCCATGGCCGGCCGCGACGGCAAATACGTGACGTCCCGCCACATCAAGGACCGGCTCGACAAGGAGCTGCTCACGAACGTGGCTCTCAAAATGGAGCCCACGGAGAGCGCCGACTCGTTCAAAGTGATCGGCCGCGGCGAACTGCAGATCGCGATCCTCATCGAGAACATGCGGCGCGAGGGCTTTGAACTCGCGGTATCGAACCCCGACGTCATCACGAAGGTCCAAAATGGCGTCCGCCACGAGCCCTTCGAACTCGTGTCCATCGACATCCCGGAAACCTTCACCGGCGTCATGATGGAGAAGATGGCGCTGCGGCGCGGCGAGATGGTGAAGATGGTGAACCACGGCTCGGGCCGGGTGCTGCTCGATTTCATGGTCCCCACCCGCGGCCTCATCGGCATCCGCACCGAAGTGCTCACCGACACCCGCGGCACCGCGGTGATGAACCGCCTCTTCGATTCGTATCGGCCCTGGGTCGGCGACATCTCGAGGCGGACCAAGGGGTCGCTCGTGGCCGACCGCATCGGCGACACCACGACCTTCGCGTTGTTCCATCTCGAAGAGCGCGGGGAACTCTTCATAGGCGCGGGCGAGAAGGTCTACGAAGGCATGGTCGTGGGCGAAAACGCCCGGGCCGGGGACATGGACGTGAACGTCACGAAGGCCAAGAAGCTCACGAACATGCGCGCCTCGAGCGCGGATGACGCTTTGCGCCTCACCCCGCACCGGCAGCTGACCCTCGAGCAGGCGCTCGAGTTCATCTCCACCGACGAACTGGTCGAAGTCACGCCGACTTCGATCCGTCTGCGAAAGCGGATCCTGCCTTCCGAGGATCGCTACAAGAAGATGAAGCCGTTGGAGGCGAAGGAGTAGGAGCCTGCGCGCCTTTCGGCGGGCGGCCGCAGGCCGCCCCTACACGTCGTCTTCTGCCGTGCGCCGCTTCAGGCGCTTTCTGAATGCGTTCGTGGTGAGGCCGAGGGCCGCTGCGGCGTCTTCCACCGAGCCGTCCGCGGCGGTGAGCGCACGCGCCACCATCTCCGCCTCGGCCGCGTCCGCCGCGCGGTCGCGCACGTCGCTGATCGAGCCGGACAGGTCGATCACGTCGCCCATCTTCGGCCGGGGCGAGGTCTGGCCATCGATCCGCAGGTGTTCGGGTTCCACCACGTCGCCGGAGCACAGGATCACCGCCCTCTCGATCCCGTTTTGAAGTTCGCGGACGTTCCCGGGCCAGGCGTGTTCGCTGAGCGCGCGGATGGACTCCGTCGAGAGAGTGAGGGGGCGGCGGCGGCCGGCCTCGCGCGAGAACTTCTCGAGGAATGACTCGGCCAGCGGCAGGATGTCGTCGCGCCGCGCGCGCAACGGGGGAATCGAAATCTCGATGACGGAGAGCCGGAAGAAGAGATCCTCGCGGAACTCCCGCGCCGCCACCATCGCCTTGAGGTCGCGGTTGGTGGCGGTCACGAGGCGCAGATCGACGGTTCGCGTTTCCGTGCCGCCGACCCGGTCGAACTGCTTCTCCTGAACCAGACGGAGGATCTTCGGTTGCAACGAGAGGGGAAGTTCCCCGATCTCGTCGAGGAAGAGCGTGCCGCCCTGGGCCATTTCAACGCGGCCCAGTTTTCTCGCGTTGGCCCCGGTGAAAGCGCCCTTCTCATGGCCGAAGAGTTCGTTTTCGAGCAGCGACTCCGGAATCGCCGCGCAGTTGATGGCGACGAAGGGGCCCTTGGCGCGGGCGGAAAGCTGATGAACCGAACGCGCCAGCAGTTCCTTTCCGGTTCCGCTTTCACCGAGGATCAGGACGGTGGTGTCGGAAGGCGCCACGCGCTGCACCTGCAGGAGCGCGTCCTTCAAGCCCTCGCTCGTGCCCACGAGGCGCGGAAGCGACATCCGCTCTTGAAGCTCCTCCTCGAGGAGGAAGGCCCGGCGCTTCAGCCGGCGGCGATCAAGAGCGCGGTCGACGAGAAGCAGGAGGTGGTCGGTGTCGACCGGCTTGGTGAGAAAATCCGAAGCGCCCTCGCGGATCGCTTTCACCGCATCCTCGATGGAGCCGAACGCGGTCATGACGATCACGTCGGTTTC
>JANNJB010000779.1:0-5763 GCA_031405615.1 Vicinamibacteria bacterium
CCAGACATTGTCGGGATAAACGGCCGCGGTCACGCCCAGGCTGCAGTGTTTGAGGCAGCCGGTGCGGCTCACCAGGACGCGGTCCTTGAGGCCCATCTCCTTGATGAGATCCTTCATCAGCCCCACGAGTTTCTCCCCGCCTTTCTCACCGCACGAGCCTCGCGGGTGGTCGGGACCGCGGTTATTCGCGCAGATGAGGAGGTGTCGTTCGGGGCGAGGCATTATCTAACCTTATGCTATGCCGCGTCGATCAAGATGACATCACCTCTCGTCCTCCTCGCCGGAGCTTTCATCGTAAGCGTCATCGCGTCCCCGGACGCGCGGGCCATGGAGACCCCCTCCCTCGAGGGGGTGACGATCGTCTTCAGGGTCAGCGGTCCCGACTGGGAGAAAACCGCGACCCACTACTACACCGCAACAAAGGTCCGCTTCGATCAGGGCGACGCCGCCACCCTGGTCGATCTCGCCACCGGACGCATCGTCATGATGTCGATGACGAAGAAGCAATACTCGGAAACCACGTTCCAGGAGATCGAGCAGGCGATGACGTCGGTGAGCGCTGAAATGGAGAAGGCGATGGCGGGCATCCCGGAAGGCCTGCGGAAGAAGATGGTGGGCGATGCCGCCCGCGACGTGACCCTCACCAAGGGAGAGATCCGCACCGTCGCCTCCCTTCCCTGCCAGGACTACGTCGTGGCTCTCGGCGAAAAGACCCGCATGGAGACCTGCGCCGCCCTGGCCTTCGAGCTGCCCTTCGACCGGGCGCATCTGCGAAACCTGGCGCTCGTCACCGCGCCGATCGCCAAGGGTCACTCCGGCCTCAACAAGATGGTCGAGAAGCTGCGCGAGATCTCCGGCCTCTCGCTGGCTTCGTCGATGGCGCTCAGCCTGATGGGCCGGAAGATCGAGACGTCCACGGAAGCGACCCAGATCCGGCGGGGCGCGATCGATGACGCCCTCTTCGAGACACCTCGGGATTTCCAGAAGATCGATTCTCCCTTCGCGAAGATGGCGCGCTGACGCGTCTTTCGCCTTCACCACTCCGGGCGGGCTTTACATGTCACTGATCTCGACCTCCAAACTCGCAGGCCTCCTCGGCGATCCCAAGCTGCGGATCCTCGACGCACGCTGGTACCTCGATCCCAGCCGGAAGGGCATCGATGCCTACAGCGCCGGGCACATCCGGGGCGCGTTTTTCGCCGACCTCGAGCATGACTTCGCGGGACCGGGCGGAGCACGTGGCGGACCGCTCGGTCGTCATCCCTTCCCCTCCGCGCATCAGATTCAAAACGTCATCCGACTGTATGGCATCACGACGGGCGTGTCGGTGGTGGCCTACGATGATGCCGCGGGGGCCATGGCGTCGCGGGTCTGGTTCGTCCTCAAGGCCTACGGTTTCGACGACTGCGCGGTGCTCGATGGGGGGATCCCCAAATGGATCGCCGAGGGCCGCGAGATCACGGATCAGCCGCCCTCGATCTCGACCATGACGGACTTCGTCGCCGCTCCCCGCCCGGAACTGGTCCTTTCCAAGGGCGAGATGGCCGCGCTGAAAGACCGCGCGCTCGTCCTCGATGCCCGACTCCCCGAACGCTACCGGGGCGAAACCGAGCCCATCGATCCCCGCGCCGGTCACATTCCCGGGGCGAAGAACGCTCCCTACACCCTCAACCTCACGAAGGACGCACATCCCGTCATGAGGCCCGCCGCCGAGCTCAGGGCGCACTACGCATCCCTCGGGGTCGACGAAGATCACGCGCCGATCGTGTACTGCGGATCGGGAATCACGGCAACCCACGATCTGCTGGCGCTCGAGGTCGCCGGCTTCAAGGGGCGGCTCTATGGCGGATCGTGGAGCGAATGGAGTTCCGATCCGTCCCTGCCCGTCGCCACCGGGGAAAAGCCGTGACACAATCGCACGGAGCATCGGTCCCTCAAACAAAGGAGCGCCCCTCGTGAAGAAGCCTGCCGTTTCCGCGCTGTTCCTCGCCCTCTCCACTCTCGCCCCGGCCGGAGACCTGCTCGTCTCCCCCGCATGGCTCAAGGACAATCTCAACGATCCGAAGCTCATTCTTTTCCACGTCGGCGCGATGCCCGACTTCGAGAAGGAGCACATTCCGGGGGCCCAGCTCGTGGTTCCCCAGGATCTCTCGATCCCACGGGTGGACGGGGCCTTGATGATCCAGCTCCTGCCCGCGGAAGCGTTGCGCGAGAAACTGCAGAGTCTGGGGGTGAGCGACGACTCGCGGATCGTGGTCTATTTCGGAACCGATTCCATCGCGCCCACCACGCGCGTCTACTTCAGCCTCGACGCGGCGGGTCTGGGTGAACAGACCTCCGTGCTCGACGGGGGCATGCCGGCGTGGAAGACGATGGGCGGAGCGGTGACGAGCGAGGTGAAGGCGAGGACGCCGGGCCGGATTACGAAAGCGGCGCGGCCCGAACTTCTGATCTCGGCCGATGAGATTCATACGGGCCTCGGTGGGAAGGCGTTCCATCTGGTCGATGCGCGCCTGAAGGAGTTCTTCGATGGCACCAGTGCGGGAGTGATGCCGCGGGCAGGCCGTATCCCGGGGGCGAGCAACATTCCCTTCAAAAGCCTTGCCGGGGATGACCTCAAGATGAAGTCCGAGCCCGAGATCGCCGACATCTTCAAAGCGGCCGGGATCAAGCCGGGAGACACGGTGGTGAGCTACTGCCACACCGGGCAGCAGGCGACGCTCGTGTATCTCGCGGCCAGGCGACTGGGCCTCAAGGCGAGGGTCTACGACGGCTCCTGGGACGAGTGGAGCCGGCGAACCGACCTCCCCGTCGAAACCACGCCGATCAAGAACTGAGGATGAATCCGCCCGCAGCCCCGGCAACCACGTCGCCGAAGCTCGAAGCCAAACATCTCTACCGGCGGCTCGACGCCCTTTTCCGGTCCATCGAGAAGGCTCGAACGCCGCGGCGTCTGGTCGAGGCGTTCCTCGACGGCGTGTTCCGCGAACTGGCCGAGCCCCTGCGGTTCAAGTCCGCCTCGCTCTACATGGAACGGCCTTCCGGCTTCCGTCTTTCGAAACAGCTCGGCGAAGCCACCCGGGGCGCGTTCGACACTCTCTCCGCCGACACCGCGCCGCTCGCCTCCGTGCTCCAGCATCGCGTCTTCCTCTACGCCGATGCGCCGAGCGTGGCCGGGGCTAAACCCTTCGGCGAAGGTACGGCCTATGCGGCCTGCGTGGTCGGCCGGCATCCGCGACGCTACGTGTATGTCTTCTTCCTGGGCGAGGGCTTTGAGGGCGAAGAAATCGACTTCACCCTCAACACGCTACGCGCCGCGCTCTCCTCGCGCCTGATGGAGGAGCGGCTTCAAGGCGGCCTCCGTGAAGCGGCGGAGATCCAGGCCAGCCTCCTGCCCGACGTCGCCCCGGCGTTTCCGCCCTTCGACATGGCGCAGCGCTCTCATCCCGCCGAGGAAGTCGGGGGCGATTTCTTCGACTACCGCAGGGTGCTCGCCGACGAGATCCTCGGGATCGCGATCGGCGACGCCTCCGGGCACGGCCTGCCCGCGGCCCTGCTGGTTCGGGACGTGGTCATCGGCCTGCGGATGGGACTCGAGAAGGATCTTCGCATCGCCTCGGTTTTCCAGCGTCTCAACCGCGTGATCCACGAGAGCACGCTCTCGAGCAAGTTCATCTCCGTCTTCTACGCCGAACTCGAGAAGGACGGCACGATCACCTACGTCAACGCCGGCCATCCCAGTCCCCTCCTCATATCGAAGGACTCGGTCGAACGCCTGAGTTCGGGCGGCACCGTCATCGGCCCGCTTCCCGAGGTCCGTTTCAAGAGGGGACTCGCGGTCGTTCCGCCGGGCACTTGTCTCGTACTCTGCACGGACGGAATCCTCGAGCGCCGCGGCCGGTCCGATGAGTTCTACGGAGAAGCGCGGCTCATCGAAACCGTAAGGCGGAATCTGGGCCGGCCCGCGACGGAGATCCTGGCCGCGGTTTTCAAGGAATGCGACACCTTCGGCGATCAACGCCCCTTCGATGACGATGCCACCCTGGTGATCGTCCGTCGAGCCGGCTGAGGAAGGAATACCTTGCAGCTACCTCTTTCTGCCGTCGTCGTCCTCGTCGCCTACATCGTCGGCATCACCGCCTTCGGCACGTGGCTCGGCAAGAGGCACAGCGGCGGGGTGCGCGGTTATTTCCTTGGCGGGAAGAGCGTGCCGTGGTGGGCGGTGGCCTCGTGCATCGTGGCCACGGAGACCAGCACCCTCACCTTCATCGGCGCGCCCGGCACCTCCTACACGGGAAACTTCACGTTCCTGCAACTCGTCTTCGGCTACGTCATCGGACGCCTGATCGTCTCGTTCCTCTTCCTGCCCGCCTACTTCCGCGGCGAGATCTTCACCTCTTACGAGATCCTTCAGAAGCGCTTTGGCGGCGCGGTGCGCGCGACTTCCTCGGGGATCTTTCTCCTCTCGCGGACGCTTGGGGACGGCATCCGCCTGCACGCGGCGGCCCTGGTTCTCTCCGTCGCGGCGGGGATCAACGAGTGGTGGTGCATCCTCGCCCTCGGCGCGGCGATGATCCTCTACACCGAGGAAGGAGGCGTCATCGCCACCATCTGGACGGACTCGATTCAGATGTTCGTCTACCTCTTCGGCGCGATCGTGTGCTTCGTCGCCGTGGCGAACGCCCTGCCCGGCGGCGTGATGGGCGCATTCGAGAAGGCCGCGGCCGCGGGCAAGCTGACCTTCCTCAACACCGCCTTCGATGTACACGATCCCTTCACGATCTGGGCGGGCGTCATCGGCGGCATGTTCCTGACCATCGCGACTCACGGGACCGATCACTACCTCGTTCAGCGGTTCCTCGTAGCAAAGTCGCAGAGGGACGCGCAGGTCGGCCTCATCCTCTCGGGCTTCCTGGTCTTCGCGCAGTTCGTCCTGTTCCTCTCTCTCGGCATCCTGCTCTGGGCCTTCTACGAAGGACGGAAGTTCGCGCGCGCCGATGAGATTCTGCCCACCTTCGTCGGGAACGAACTGCCCGGCGTCTTCACCGGCCTGATCCTCGCCGCGATCGTGGCCGCGGCCCTCTCCCCATCTCTCAACTCGATGGCTTCCGCGACCCTGCGGGACTTCTACGTTCCCTACGTTGATCCGGGAGCGAGCGAGCAGAAGCAGCTTCGCCTCGCGAAGCGATTCACCGCCTTCTGGGGAATCCTCCAGATGGGTGTCGCCGGACTGGCGCGCAACGTCGAGTCCGCCCTGCAGGCCGGTCTTGCCGCCCTCGCCTATGCCTCAGGTCCGACCGTAGGTGCTTTCGCTCTGGGCCTGTTCACCACCCGCGCCAACACCACGGGGACAATGATCGGGATGCTCTCCGGCCTCATCGTGAGCCTTTCCGTCGGTCTGTTCTCACCCCGGGTCTTCGGCGTGCCCGGAGTCGCGTGGACCTGGAACGTCTTCGTGGGAGCGGTGGTGACGTTCGTGGTCGGCCTGAGCGTGAGCGCTCTCACCCGCGAGAAGGCCAAACCCGCCGCGGCCTGATCGGCCTAGTAGAGAAGGGACGCGCGGCGCGCGCGACGGAACTCCTCGATGGCCGAAGCGTCCGAGGCCACGATCGCATCCGCCGAATCGCCGCGATCGATCGCCGCTCGAAGAGACTTCGTGCCGGCCAGACGGTCGAAGCCGCTGCCGTCCCGCAGCCACGCGAACTCGGCATGGCGCTTCTTCATCTCGACGAGCAGAGTCACGCCGAGCCGATAAGGCTCGGC
>JANNJB010000780.1:0-3183 GCA_031405615.1 Vicinamibacteria bacterium
GACTCCCCGGCCGCGAGGGACAACACCCTCAGACTCGAGAAGGACCAGCCCGCCGATTCGGGCGTGACCACCGCCTCAAAACCCGCTGAAACCAGAGCATTCTTCGGGAGATGGAGGTTTTGCGCCGTGCTAGCCTTGGAACGTTCCATCGCTCCTAAGCTAGCGACGCGGTGGCGGTGTGTCAAGCATGAAGAGTGGACGACGACCAACAATCGACGACGTGGCGCGGCATGCGGGGGTTTCAAAGTCCCTGGTGTCCCTGGTTGTCCGCGGCGACCGCCATGTGAGCCCGGAAAGGCGCGCCGCCGCCCTGCGCGCGGTGGCCGAACTCGGCTATCGCCCAAACGCCATGGCCCAGGGTCTGGTGCAGAAGCGGACCCGCATCGTGGGCGTTCTGGTTTCGGACCTCAATAACCCGTTCTTCGCGGACGTCATCGCGGGGATTCAGGCGCGCGCGCGGACGCTTGGATACCGCGTGTTGATGAACACCGGGGATCGGATTCAGCAGCATGAAGATGAGGCGATCGAAACCCTGCTCCAGCTTCGCGTCGACGGTCTCATCCTCGGTTCTCCGATGATGGAAAGCGCGCAGGTGGTGAAGGCGAGCAAGGAAGCGGCGGTGGTCGTGGTCGGCCGTCCCGCCCGCGCCGCTTCAGTGGACAGCGTGGCCGACGACGACGCCGCGGGCGCCCTCCTCGTGGTCGAGCACTGCGTCTCCCTCGGTCATCGCCGCATCGCCCACATCGACGGGGGCGAGGGCGCGGGCGCCATCGAAAGGCGGCACGGCTACGAGGCCGCGATGCGCAAACTCAAACTCGGCGATGAAATCGTGGTCGGCCGCGGCGCCTATACCGAAGCAGGCGGACATCAGGGTGCGCGTGAACTCCTGGAGCGTCGTCCGCGCCCCACCGCGATCTTCGCCGCGAACGACCTTGCCGCGATCGGCGCGCTCAACGCCATCGAGGAGAGCGGCCTGCGCGTGCCTCAGGACATTTCCCTCGTGGGCTATGACAACACTTCACTCGCCGCGATGCGTCATCTCTCGCTCACCACGGTTCATCAGCCGCGTCACGATATCGGCCAGATGGCGATGGACCTCCTGGTGGAGAGGATCCGGGGCGTCCGCGTCAAAGCGCGTCGCGTGGTCCTCGCCCCCACCCTCGTGGTGCGTTCGACCACCGCTCCTCCGCCGCGTGAACGCAGCAGCGTCGCGCCGCGAAATCGCCGCGCCACGTCCACCCGGTCCCGATGAGCACGAAGCCGCCGCTCCTCGAGATGACCGGCGTGCAGAAGCGATTTCCCGGAGTCGTTGCGCTCGACGGCGTCGACCTCGACCTTCTCGCCGGCGAAGTGCATGTCCTGCTCGGTGAGAACGGGGCGGGGAAGTCGACGCTCATGAAGATACTGAGCGGAGCGCAGTCGAAAGACGCGGGTCAGATCCGGGTCCTTGGCGCGGCCGCGAACATCGACTCGCCCCGCGCCGCCCGCGACCTCGGCATCAGCATCATCTACCAGGAACTGACGCTCGTGCCGCAGTTGAGCGCTCCCGCGAACGTGTTCCTCGGCAAGGAGCCAACGACCCCGCTCGGGCTGCTCGATGTCGAAACCATGAAGGCGAAGACGGCCGAACTCCTGGGCGGCCTGGGTATAAGCCTCGATCTCGACACGCCGGTGGGACGCCTCGGCATCGCCGAGCAACAGATGATCGAGGTGGCGAAGGCTCTTTCGGAGAACGCCCGGATCCTGGTGATGGACGAACCCACATCCGCCCTCACCGCCTCGGAGATCGAACAGCTCTTCGCCGCCATCGCCCGTCTGCTCGAACGCGGCGTCGGCGTCATCTACATTTCGCACCGGATGAACGAGGTGGACCGCATCGGCCACCGGGTGAGCGTCTTGCGCGACGGGAAGAAGATCGGCACCTACAAGACGAAGGAGGTGGCCACCTCTGAACTGATCCGATTGATGGTCGGCCGACCGGTGGGCGACCACTTCCCGCGGCGGCGCACCGAACCGGGCGCTGAAGTGCTGAGCGTGCGCGGCCTGTCGAGGGGCAACACCCTCCACGACGTGGGCTTCAGCCTTCGTCGCGGCGAGATCCTCGGCATCTCCGGTCTTCTGGGCGCCGGCCGCACGGAACTGGCAAGGGCGCTTTTCGGCGCGGATCGGTCGGACAGCGGGACGATCGCGGTCAAGGGTCGCATCGCCTTCGTCCGCTCGCCCAAGGACGGCATCGCGGCCGGCATTGGCCTGCTTCCCGAGGATCGGAAGACGCAGGGCCTCGTGCTCGGGTTATCGGTGCGGGAGAACATCGCCCTCACATCGGCGCGCCGCCTCTCCCGCTTCGGCCTGATCGACGGGGCGGCCGAGGCCGCGCTCTCGGAGAAGTACGTGGCCGACCTTCGGATCAAGACGCCGGCGATCGAGCAGCGGGCGGGCGCCCTCTCCGGCGGGAACCAGCAGAAGATCGTGCTGGGCAAGTGGCTCGCCACCGGCGTCGACGTCCTGATCATGGACGAACCCACGCGCGGCATCGATGTCGCGGCCAAGGTGGAGATCTACGAACTGATGAACCGACTCACCGCGGATGGAGCTGGAATCGTGATGATCTCGTCTGAACTGCCGGAGGTGCTCGGCATGAGCGACCGGATCCTGGTCATGCGCGCGGGCCGTCTCGTCTCCGAGGTCGCAGCCTCGAGTGCGAGCCAGGAGACGCTTCTCTCCGCTGCCCTCGGACAGACCGCATGAAGAAGTGGGCTTCTCACCTGATGAGTTCCCGCCGCGCGGGCACGCTGGTGGGACTCTTCCTGCTCGGCGCGCTGCTTTCGTATCTCTCGCCTTTCTTTCTCACCACTTCGAACCTCCTGAACGTGATGGAGCAGACCGCGATCAACGCGGTGATCGCGGTGGGCATGACCTTCGTGATCCTCTCCGCCGGAATCGACCGAAGCTGACCGTACCCCCGAGCAGGATCAGCAACAGCGCGGTGAGCAGGCGCTCGCATTGCTCGGCGAACAGGTTCAGCGTCTCGTGGTACGCGTGGCGGCGCTCGTGCTGGCGAATCACCACCGCCGCCACGAACACGGCGAGGAAGCCATAGGCCTGGCACAGCTCGGCCACGCCACGCCATAGACAAACAGCGTGATCGCGAGCGCGGCCAGGCCATCGCTGGTGCGCGACAGC
>JANNJB010000781.1:0-5042 GCA_031405615.1 Vicinamibacteria bacterium
CGCAGCACCACGGTCGGCACGGCTTTGGTGACGTCAAAAGTGCGGTTGTTGAAGGCCCGGATCTGACCGTGCTCACGGCCGGCATCGTTGAGGCGCACGAGCGCGCCGTTCGTCACGAGGAACTGATCCACGATCTCGGTGATGCGGTTCGCGGTGAGACGGTTCGGCTCGGGAGAGGGCGTGGGCGTGGGATTGCCGAAGGGCGAGGGAGCCGGATTGTCGAGATCGAAACGGCGGCGCATCTCTTCCTCATCGGCCCGCGTGGGCGCGGGGTTGAGGGTGACCGGAACCCTGGTGACGGCGCCCACGAGAACGATCGCGCCCTTGACTTTCGGCTGGAGGACGTCGAGTGCGGTTGTCAGTTCCTCGAGGGTCGGGCATGCCGGCGGGGCGGGAGCCGCGGGAGCACCAGCGCCCGGACGTCCGGCGGCGGCTCCGGCGCGGCCGGGTCCCGCCCCCGCACCCAGGGCTGGGGTAGCGCATCGGGGATGTTCTATTCGAACGGCTTTCCCGCGCACCGCGCCGCTCGTGCCCGGAGTCCACGCAAGGACCTCGCCCACCAGAGAGTCCTTCACCGGCGACACGATGAATCCCGAGAACCGTTCGTTCGACCAACCGGGATTCTTGAAGTCCCAGGGCTCCAGCCGGGCGTTCTCGAAGCCCCACGCGGTGGTCTGCTTCACCACCCACTCAGCCGAGGCCTTGTAGTTGGGCGATCCAGTCAGCCGCGGGCCATACACGTCGGTCAGCATGTGCAGGGTCTTAAGGATTTGCGAGTTCGCGCGACCTTCTCGGCGGATCTTCGCGACCGCCTCGTAGTCAATCCGCTCCTGGGCATTGAGGCTGTTGCTGAAAGCCGCGAGCACGCAGGCCGCGGCCACTTTCATCGAGGGAGAAGGTTTCGCCATGGGCGCGGACGTTACCAGTTGAGGAAACGGCCGGGCGCAGCGACGCTATCGCGGGCCGCAATGCGCTACTTGCCCGGCTTCGGGACCTTCGCGCGCTCCGCCCGAACCTGGGCGATGGTCAGCGCGGACTCAATACCGGCGAACTTGCGCCTCGCATAGTTGAGCGATGCCGCGATCTCTTCGTCGGTGAGCGACGACAGCTCGGGCATCGGATTCTGGTAGGTGGGTCGGTTCTTCGGCAGAACCGCGTCGGGCCCGTAAAGGACGAGTCGGATCAGCGTCGCGGGATCGCCCGAGAGCAGGCCCTGCTTCGTGAGGGGCGGCTGCATATTCGGGACACCCGCGCCATCCGGCATGTGGCAGAGAGCGCAGACTTCGAGGTAGACAGTCTCACCGCGATCCGCAGCAGGCCTCGCCGGAGCCGCTGCACTGGAAGGCGGCGGCAACGAAACCGAGGGCGTGGGAGTCGGAGTGGCGGCCGGAGGCGCTTCCCCGGTATAGAAGATTCTCCACACGCGACCACGCACGGTGTCCGCGACATAGAGCGACCCGTCGGGGCCGACCGCGAGACCGCCAGGACGGAAACGCGCGTCGCGCGGCGTCAGGATCTCCTCTCGACCCGCGAAGCCGTCGGCGAAGACTTCGTATGCGCCAGCCGGCATCCCTTTCGCATCGAAAGGAACGAATGCGACGTTGTAGCCCTTCTGGGGTTTCGGCGCGCGATTCCACGATCCGTGGAACGCCACGAACGCGCCCCCCCGGTACCTGGCGGGGAACTGCTCGCCCGAATAGAAGGTCATCTGCAGAGGCGCCCAGTGCGCCGGGAAGGCAACAAGCGGTTCCGGATACTTCCCCGCTTCCGCCTCTTTGTTGTTGTCGCCTCCGTACTCGGGCGCCACCATTCGCGCCTTCTTGCGGAAGTCGTAATACGTGAACGGCCATCCGAGGACTCCACCCTCCCGAAGCAGGTGCAACTCCTCGGCCGGGCCTTCCGCGTTGTCCTCATCCGTATAGAAGTCAGGAGCCACGGTGTTGAGCTGATCGCGGCCCATCATGACCACGAAGAACTGTTTCGATACCGGCTGCCGCGCGATCGAGAGGACGTGGCGATGGCCGGTCGAGAATCGATACCCATCCGCCTGGGTCTGGTTCAGACGATTCGGATCGAAGCGCCAGATGCCTCCGAACTTCTTGAAGAACTCCGTGGGATCGCCCCCCTTGGCGCCGCGCACGCGATCGGGCTGACCGAACCCGTTCGAAGGCGAGCCGACTTCCACATACAGCATCCCGGCTTCGTCGAAGGCGAACGACTTCGCGTTGTGCTGCCGCTCGTCGGGAAGTCCCGAGACCACCGTCTCCGGTTCGCCCTTCGGTACGAGTTCTCCGGGGCTCAGGCGATAGCGCAAGACCGACGTGCTGGTGGAGTGATAGAGAAAGCCGCCCTGAATCGCGATGCCGGTTCCGCCGCCCGAGCCGAACGCCGCTCGTTCGTCGGCCCGCCCGTCGCCGTTGGTGTCCCGCAAGGCGATGATGCCGACGGTTCGCATCTTCACGTAGACATCGCCGTTCGGCGCGACGGTGATGAAGCGCACAGGCCCGAGGTCGTCGGCCACGACGACCGCTCGAAACCCGGCCGGAAGCTTGATAGCCCCATCGTCGCGATCCGGGGTCGGCAGCTTCTGGGCGAACAGGGCCGAGGCGGCGCTTAGAAGTAGGACGGCCGCGGGAAGGGAACGCATCATGAGGGTCTTCGCTCCAAGTGAGGGGGCCGTGAATCTAGCAGGGGGACCCGGGGGGGCCCTCGGCCACACAGTCCAATGTGTAACATACGTGTGTATGGCAACCAACCTCGCTATTGACGACTCCCTGCTCGACCACGCGCGCAGCGTGGGCGGATACAAGACGAAGCGCGAGACCGTGAATGAAGCGCTGCGGGAGTTCATCCAGCGCCGCGAACGGCTCGGGCTGCTCCAACTCGCGCGCAAGCTCGAGTATGACCCGAAGTACGACTACAAGAAGGAACGGCGAGCAAGATGATCCTGCTGGACACCTCTGTTCTGTCTCGCGTGTTCCGCCGACAGCGACCCGGCCCCGCCGAACGCGAATTGCATGCGGCGTTCGAGATACTCCTCGCCGGCGACCGTTCCCTCGGACTCCCCGGCATCGTTCTCCAGGAGATCCTCACCGGGCTCAAGTCCGAGAAACAGTTGCTTGAACTGCGAGGAAAGCTCCTGGCTGGATTCTCCGTCGTGACCGCCACCCTCGACGACCATGTGGAGGCGGCGCGCCTGAGGAACCGCTGCATCGGGAAAGGCGTCAATGTCTCGACCGTCGACTGCCTCATTGCCGCCTCGGCCATCGCGGGCGGTCACTCCCTCTTCGCGGTGGACAAGGACTTCGAGGCGATTCGCAGGCTCTCGGAGTTGGACCTGATCGGCCAGACCGAAGGCGGTGACGAACAAAATCAGCAGCATGGCCAGCGCTTCGGCCCAGGTTGGCGTGTCATTCAGGATGTAGCGGCCGAAAACCTGCCATTGCACGCAAAGCACAACGGCGAGAAGGCCGATGACGGCCAGGATCAGGCTGAGTTTGGAGATCGCTGCGCAAAATCTGGTGAACATTTTTCTTTTTTCCGCTCCGACTTGCAGGCCCCTCACCCCTGCCCTCTCCCCAAAGGGGCGAGGGAGTTGTGCAGGGGCGATTCGGCATTACTCCATATCCCTCTGGGATAGGGCTGGGGTGAGGGCTCCCCGTAACTACTTCGTGTCCTGCACCGCCTTCACCAGCCGCTTCATGTCCGGCGTTGTCATGAATTTTTCATAGACCGGGCCCATCACGGCCTGGAAAGAGGCTTTGTCCACTTCCACAATTTCAGCGCCTGCGGCCTTGACATTTGCCAGCGATTTCGCTTCCTGCTCATCCCACTTCTGGCGGGCAAGGGCAACCGATTCTTTGGCCGCAGCGCGGATCATGTCCTGCTCGGCCTTGGGCAACTTGTCGTACACGACCTTGGACATCACAAGGATTTCAGGTGCCATCGAATGCTCGGTCTTCGAGTAGATCTTCACGGCCTCAACGTGCTTGGCGGTGTCGAATGACGGGATGTTGTTTTCAGCTGCATCGATCAGGCCGGTCTTCAGCCCGGTGTACACCTCGCCGAAGGGCATGGGCGTGGCGTAGGCACCCATGGCGCTCACCAGCGCGACCCACAAATCGGACTGTTGCACGCGAATCTTCAAACCCTTGGCGTCTGCAACCGTTCTGATCGGCTTCTTGGCATAGATCGAGCGCGCGCCACTGTCGTAAAAAGCCAGTCCGATGAAGCCCACCGACTCGCAGCTTTTCAAAATCTCGTCGCCTATCGGGCCGTCAAGCGACTTGCGCATTTGGGCAATCGAGCTGAACAAAAACGGCATCGTGGGCACCTGCGTCAAGGGGCAGATTCCGTTCATCGGGCCGACGTTGACGCGCGTGAAATCGAGCGCACCGATCTTGACCTGATCGATGGTTTCCTTTTCGCTACCGAGTGCCTGCTTGTTGAAGACCTTGATCTTGTGTTTGCCGCCGCTCTTTTTTTCAAGCAGCTCGCTCATGTGTTTGACGGCCAGCACGGTCGGGTAGTCGTCGGCGTTGTGGGTGTCGGCCGAGCGGAACTCGGTGGCGAATCCGGCCAGCGGTGCGAGCGCCAGAACGGCGGCGATTGCAACGAGATTTTTTTTCAGTGTCATGTCAACTCCAGGTGGTTTGGGGAAAGGCTTCGAGAAGGAAATGTCGGCAGGCAAGTGCGGCAGCAAGGCGCAGGGCGGTGCAGCGGCTCAATCGCCTTAATCGCCGTAAGGGCCGGCTTTGACAAAAACGCCCCCCTGAAACTGGACGGCCGGGTCTGCCAGATCAGGCGCCGACGTGCGCGCAAACATCGCGTCGCGAAAAATGTCTGACGTGTCTTGCGCTGCATAGCCAATGTGCCGCGCCCGGCTGTTGTCCCACCAGGTCACGGCGTTGTCGGACATGCCGAAAATCAGGCTGTGGCCCAACACCGGCGTGGTCAAGCAGGCCGTGATGAGCCGGTGCAGGTCGTCGTAGCTGAGCCAGGTTGCCAGCATGCGGCGGTCGCGTGGCTCGGGGAAGCACGAG
>JANNJB010000782.1:0-3633 GCA_031405615.1 Vicinamibacteria bacterium
TCTCGCGTGACTTCAACTTCGATATCGCGTTCATCGTTGCGCAGCACCTTGGAGTGGAGGAGGCCGCAGGCCCGACCCATCCGGTATCCGATGTCGGCCACTTCCTCCCGCTTGTTCACGTCCGCAACCGGGAAGGTCACGGTACGGGAACGCGTGCGTCTGCCGTCCCGCCACAGGATGGTCAATCGCACTCCCGGAGCCAGCGGATTGCGGCCCGCCTGCATCAGCCGCCAGTGCGGCCGCACGCTCGCGCTGCCCACGACGAGGCGGACGACGTCCTTTAGCTGGATGATCATGGCCCGTGTGAAGAGAGGGTTCTCCGTCTCGATCTCGATCTCGCCCGCGCGACGTTCCACCCGGAGTTTCACCACGGCGATGAACTGGCCCCGCAATCTCTGATAGAGGAACACCGGGCCGATGAGGGTCACGGGGCCGAGAAGGAGGAGCCAGGGAAGGTCCGATATCAAACCGTCGACCTTGACGCCTCCGCTCGCGATCATCATGACCGGCGGGACAATGGCGACGAGGACGATCACCCCCGCGACAAACCCGAGGATGGCGAGCACGGCCCCTCGCGGCAGATTGGCTCGCGGTGACTCCAGCACGAGGACATCTGGCGGCTCGTCGCGGATGATCTTCATGAGGCGCTTGCGGAAACGGGGACTACGTGGACGCCAAAGATGGCGTAATAGTTGAGGCCCTTGAGAGGCGCCTTCACCTCCAGGATCCAGCGGACCTCGCCGGCCGCCTCGCCGATCATGTCGATCGCGCCGGCGCCGGGCCCTGTTGTGGAGAGGGCGCCCCTCGGGATCATGAACGCGAAGGGGATGCCCTTCCGGGGATCCGCGAATTGCGGGCTCACCTGGATGGTTTGTTCCTCGCGGATGGTGTCCTGGGGGTTTCCGGCCAGTGAGGTCGTCTTCTGCACGCACTGCAATCGGATCTCGTAGTCGCCGGTCGGCACGAAGTGAACCGGAGAGCGGATGACGCCCTTGAGGGCTTCGCCGGGCTGGACCGCCGTATTGTCGAAATGGGCCACCGACTCGCCGAACCGTCGGCGGAGCAGGGTGCCCCGTATCGCGGTTACGAGGTGCTTCGCGCCATATGCGAACAGAAACACCGGCACGAAGATGGCCGGACTGAACTCCGGATCGTAGGGATCGAAGACCCAGGGATCGTCGTACTTGAGCACCGGGTAGGCGAAGGCTGCTACCGCAGCGCCCAGGATCAGGACCGCCACGATCCAGTCCGTCTGAGTGTGGAAACTCGTTCCATCCCCGACCTCCCGGGTGCGGAGTCCTCCACCGGCCGGCGTCACACTACTTTCTCTTCGGAACGTTCAACTCCGCGAGCTTCGCGACAATATCGGGGCCCGATGTCTGTGGTTTGACCGCCCGGTCGATGAAGGCGATTTTGCCTTCGGGGTTGATGTAGAAGGTGTGGCGGCGGGCGAACTGCCGGTTGGGAGGAGCGTCCGCGGCAATGACGCCGTAGGCGAAGGCGACCTTCTTGTCGGGGTTCGCGAGCATGGGGAAGTCGGCCTTCTCCTTTAAGGCGAAGCCCTTGTTGTCTTCCAGCGTGTCGACGCTGATCATGAAATACGCGGTATCGAACTGCCGGATGAGACTGCCGCTCTCACGGAGCGAGTTGCATTCGGCCGTTCAACCACCGGTGAACGCCTTGGGGAACCAGGCGAGGACGAGCCAGCGTCCCTTGAGGTCTTTGCTGCGCGTGTAGGTCTTGCCGTCGGTGCCTTCGAGGGTGAAGTCCGGAGCCGCATCCCCGGCGTTGATTGGGTAAACCGGGGCCGGTGTTGGCGTCGGTGTCGGTTCCTGTGCGGGAGACGGTGCCGCGATCAGGCCGAACACGAGTGCCACGGGTAAAAGACGAGAAGCTCGTTTCATCATGCCTCCAAAGGCAGAGCATAGCCCTTGCTGGGCCTGCCGGCCCTGAAGCTCGCGATCACGATCGTCGCGGGCATTCTCTGCCAGACGACCTGGTACATGAGCGCCGCGGCGCCGGAGAGAAGAAGCCCTACTCGAACGGCGTTCATCGTCAAGCGGTTCATTGCAGTCGCGAGGGCTCCCGCTAGCTACGATCCTAGCTATACTCCTCGACATGATCACCGTGCAGATGACGCTGGAACCCGGTCTCGTCAAGTCTGTCGATCGTCTGGCCAAGCGGCGTGGGCTCTCACGATCCGCTTTCACGCGGGAAGCCCTGGCCCGGGCCATTGAGGTCGAGAACATCCGGGTGCTTGAAGAGAAGCACCGGCAAGGGTACTTGAAGCACCCGGCGAAGGCCGGCGAGTTCGACGTTCCGGCCGGGCATCAGGTATGGCCCGACTGATCCGGCGTGGCGAGATTCGCTGGTATGTGTTTCGTCCTCTTGACAAGCGACGTCCCGTCCTGATCCTCACCCGGGATTCCGTCGCTTCGGTCCTGGGGGAGGTCACGGTCGCACCTCTCACGTCGGTCATCCGCGGCATCCCGAGTGAAGTCGTTCTTGGAGCCTCGGACGGGCTGTCTCGCGAAAGTGCCATCAACCTGGATCACCTGCAGACCATTCCAAAGGCCCGCATCGGTCCGGTTGTCGCCAAGCTGACTGCGAGCCGACTGGATGAGGTTCAGCGAGCCCTTTTATTCGCTCTGGGCTTCGATCACCCCGTCCGCTGAGCCCCTACGCGACGCGCTTCTTCAGCACCAGCTTCGACATGGACGGCTTCGACTTGTAGATCGGCATCTTCGCGATCTTCTTGAAGACCGGGGGCTGAGGCGGTTCGAGACCGGTCTCGGCTTTGCAGTTCTTCAGGATCTCGGCGAGGGGCGGGCCCATGTCGAAGGGAACCGCGGGACCACGCTTCGAAGCGATGTCGGCGCGGAGCTTCTTCGTGGCTTCTTCATCCACCACGAATTTCGCGTCGAGAACAACTCCGTACTCGTCGTGCGCCTTCTGCGGCGACACGAGGCGGAAGCGGACATCCTTCTGCACGCGGGCGGTTTCGCGAGTGAGCGGATCACCGTAGCCCCCCGCTCCCCAGGTCTGATAGAACAATTCGTCGCCGGGGAAGACCTTCACGTGGTCGCACTTGCTAGGCACGTACTCGATCGAGCCGTCGACCTTCTTCAGCCACTTCTTGCCGCGCATCGCCTTCGAGCCGCCGTTGACGCCCCACTGGTAGGTGAGCCAGCGATCGTCGTGGATCGAGACTTCGCCTTCCGCGAGGAAGTGGTAGACCTTCAGCAGGCCGTTGCCGCCGCGATGGTACCCGGCGCCGCCTGAGTCGATCACCGACGTGTAGGCCTCGACGCGCATGGGGTAGTACGTCTCCATGAGCTCGGCGGGCTGGTTGGTGAACAGAGGCCACATGGCGTGGCCGTCCATGCCGTCCGCGAACGGTCGCGCGGGGATGCCGCCGAAGCCGATCTCGAACGCGTTGAACCACTTTCCATCCGCGTCGTAACCCGAATAGATCATGTGCGGCGACGATCCCCATCCAGCGCCGGTGAGGAACTGGGGCGCCTTCTTGCACAAGGCCCCGCCGAGGATGTCGAACTGGCGGCCGAGGAGGTGGGTGCGGCACGACAACGCGGCCGGGTGATGCGGCTTGAGCAGCGTGCCCTCGGGGATGTG